>JBDTRQ010000236.1:0-4781 GCA_039931535.1 Ignavibacteriota bacterium | reverse complement strand
TTTCTGTTGGTGATTTAAGATATCTGCTTTTGTTATTACAGAAAAATTTAAACTGATTATACAGATAACCAGAACCAGTAATAAATATTTAAGTATTACTTTAAATAAAACGAAAAAACTTATAATAGAAGCGGTTACAAACATTGTTGCAATAATATTTTGATAATAATCTACAGGAAGAAAAAACGTAAAGTCTGTTAGGTAAGAAATTCTGTGAGATTGAAAATAATATTTGCTTACAAATGAATATGTTGAATATAAAATCTGATAAGAGTAGTTTGACATAATCAGACAGTAAAAAAATAAACCACCAAAAATTAAAACAACAAACTGATAAATCCTTTTTTTATTAATCTCAACTGTTATATTCTCTGATATTAATAGCTCATCGCTAAAATTATTGTTTTTCAGAATTTCAATTATTTTCATCACGCCAAATGCCGAAACATAAGAAAGGAACGGAACTACAAAACTTAAGTTTCTAAAATCGGCACTGTATTTTAACGTCCAAAGAATTAAAGGTGGGATAACAAAGACAAGGGTTATGTAACGCGATTCTCTAACAAACAGACTGAATGAAAATGTGAGAATGAAAAATGCCAAGACTGGGAGTCCCCAATTATAGTACAATAAATGCAATGCGCTTTTAAGAATATTCAGATAACCTACTGCCAGCCATTCTGGTTGATGAAGTCCTCCAACCATGACTTCGGGTTTCATAAAGTACCAAAACAAATTTACGCTAAGTATCAAAATCACTATAAGAATTAAAGCCCAAATTTCTTTTTTACTTAGACTCTTAAAGTTTATTAATAGATAGAAGAGACATACAATCGACATGAAGAAAAAAACATAAAACCCTGCCAGTTTTGTTCCTGCGGCAGTTGCTGCAAAAAGAAAAATTATTATGTGTTCTTTTAAATCAAAAGTGTTTGCATCACGTTTTAGATAAGCGTAAAAAGCTAAAAAGGCAAAGAACGAAACCGGCAAATCTCCATTGCCATCGGCAATGAAAACTACGTTATAAATAATAGGCGCAAAAAGTCCGTAAATAATTAATGCAATTAAATACACGTACTTTTTGTTTTGAATTGCTAAATCAAAAAACATTAAGAGATTCCCCAAAAAGAAGAGAGGCATAAAGCTTTTAGGAAAAAAATGAACATTCGTTTTATCAATTAATAAATAACTGATTGACCAATTAGCTGGAATTAGCTGTGGAAAATGTGATGATTGAACAGGTAAAATGTTGTGTGCAAAATCTAACGACCAAGTATTCCAGTGAATGTTGTTTATGGTATCAACAAAATAAAAAATTGTTCCTATGTTTGACAGAAACAGCGAAACATAAAAAAGAATAACTATTAAGGAACTAAATATTAAAATTTTTATAGTAGTAGTGTTTTGTTTTATCAGGTTGGATAAAAAATAAAAAAGTTCGGTAAAGTTATTATTCTCTGAAAACGCAATTCGTTTTTTGATAAACAAAAACACAAACAATAAAACTTCAAAAACAATAATTAATAGAACAATATTTTTAAAATAGATTTTTAATAAAACTAAAACGGTTACAATAGTGTAATTTGCAAACAGACTTAACGCAATAGCGTAAATATATTTTTGAATTATACTTTGAGTTTTGATTTTTGCAAAATGCAGAATCAAAATTCCTGGTAAAAAAATAGTTTGTATTATAGCTAACAAGCCAAGTAAAAGCATCGTAAATAATTTTTATAAATTTAATTATTTTAAAATAATAAGAATTTGATTGCCCAGCATCATTTATTTATTTTTAGCCCTCAAATTCTTATTAGGAGTTATTTAGAGTTTATGCAATTTAAAAGAAGAACACATACTTGCGGCGAGTTACGAGAATCAAACATTGAACAAAATGTTGTACTTAACGGCTGGGTTGATAGAAGAAGAGATCTTGGCGGAGTTATCTTTATTGAAATCCGTGATAGACACGGAGTTATACAAGTTGTTTTTGAACCAACACATAACGAGCAAGCGCATCAGGCTGCAAAAGATTTGCGAAATGAGTTTGTAATTTCTGTTGAAGGAGTTGTAAGAAAACGTCCTGCTGATACAGATAATCAAGAGCTTCCAACCGGACATATTGATGTAATGGTAGATAATTTAATTGTTTTAAACGAATCAGAAACTCCACCATTTGCAATTAAAGATGATATTGACACACATGAAGATTTAAGATTAAAGTATAGATATTTAGATTTACGCAGACCAAAACTCCAAAAGAGCCTGATTTTACGGCACAAAATGGCTCAAATCACTCGTAAGTATTTTGATGAAAATGGATTTATAGAAGTTGAAACTCCCGTGCTGATGAAAAGTACGCCCGAGGGCGCAAGAGATTTTCTTGTCCCAAGCAGAATGCATAAAGGAAAATTTTATGCACTCCCACAATCTCCACAAACATATAAGCAATTGCTTATGGTTTCGGGAATGGATCGCTACTTTCAAATCGTAAAATGTTTTAGAGATGAAGATCTAAGAGCTGATAGACAGCTTGAGTTTACTCAGATAGATGTTGAAATGTCTTTTGTGGATCAGGAGGATATTTTTACAATTGTTGAAGGATTGATGAAACAATTCTTTAAACAAGTTTGGAATCGTGAATTACAGATTCCACTGCAAAGGTTATCCTTTGATGAAGCAATGGAAAAATATGGCAGTGATAAACCGGATGTTAGATTTGATCTTGAAATGAAAACTCTGGATAATATTTTTACAAACACAGGATTCAAAGTTTTTAAAGATGCGGTTGATAGCAACGGAATAATTACCGGATTATTAGCTAAAGACTGTGGTAATTACACACGCAATCAACTTGATGTGCTTACTGATTTTGTTAAAGGACACGGCGCAAAAGGTTTAATTTGGATTCGAGTTAAAGATTCCGCCACAGGCGGAGAACTCGAATCACCCACAATGAAATTTTTTACCGATGAGGAAAAGAAAAATCTAACAGAAGCTCTTGATGCAAAAGCAGGGGACTTAATTTTTATTCTTTCAGGATCAAAACTAAAAACTCTAAACACAATGGGTGCATTAAGATTAGAGATGGCAAAACGGTTAAATCTTATCAAAGAAGATTCTGAACCTAAATTATTGTGGGTAACGGATTTTCCATTATTTGAATGGGACGAGGAAACTGGTAGATTTTACGCAATGCATCACCCTTTTACGTCTCCAAGAATTGAAGATATACAATTAATGGAGTCTGATCCTGGGAAAGTTAAAGCCCGCGCTTATGATTTAGTGCTAAATGGAAACGAAATTGCGGGTGGAAGTATTAGAATTCATAACTCAGATTTACAGGCAAAAATGTTCAAATCTCTGGGAATTTCTGATGAAGAAGCAAAGTACAAATTTGGATTTTTAATGAACGCATTCAAATTTGGCGCTCCGCCGCACGGAGGAATTGCTTTTGGATTTGATAGAATGGCAATGATTTTTGCAGGAGAAAAATCAATTCGAGATGTAATTGCATTCCCTAAAACTGCAAGTGCAGTTTCATTGATGGATGATTCACCTTCATTAGTTGATGAAAGCCAGTTGAAGGAATTGCATATAAGGGTTAGATAATCAATTTAATTTAAAAATAATTTGCTGTTTTGGAGAAGTCCAATTTTGCATATTTTAAATCTCTAAATTTTATAGGTTACGACAAGTTTATTGAAATTCTCTACGCCACTAAAACACAAAATCACGAAAACCCACGAAATGATTTTGTGAAATTTAGAGTTTTGGTGCTCCCGCCTACCGGCTGGCAGGTTCGTGGCATTGGGACTTGATAGTTCAGTAACGATTTGGCTCTAATTACATAGACAGTTGAGTTATTTTACAAGAGAATTTAGATGATTAGTTATAAAATTATTTATACTCTGTCCGCTTTTAATTGCTTTTATGTAAATGTTTCTATGAAGTTCTTTGGGAACACGAAGAATAAATTTACCTGAAAATGGTTTATCAGGTTCTTCTCCGCGCTCTTTGCAAAATTCAAGATAATCATCAACTGATCCTTTGAAAGCCTTTCTAAGCTCTGTGACTGAAGTTCCCTGAAATGTAATCACATCCTTAGTATCAAGAACTTCACCGTGAAAAATTTCTGCCTGATCATCAAACTCTACGTAAGCTGTATATCCTTTATATGTCATTTTATAATTCCTGCTGTTAATAAAAATCTTCTTACGGATTTAAGTGCACCTTTATCTGTAACTTTCTGTGGGTGAGGGCGATGAAAAACCGCACGAACACCATTCAATGCTACTCTTACACGAGAACCTTTGCCTTCTGAAACTTCGGCACCCAAAATCTTGAATAGATTTTCTATTTCACTCCAGCTTATATCCGAACGAATTGGTTCTTGAAATATTGCTGTAAGAGTTTTTCTATTTTTAGAATTCATCTGATACTAAAATATGATACCAGATATCTAAATGCAACACATAACTCCAAGCTAAATTAGCGTAGTCTCAGTTGCAGGTAAAGTAGCCTTTTGTCTAACCATTTGGTATGCAGGAACTATAAAATGATTTTGTGAAATTTAGAGCTTTTGTGTTCCCGCCTACCGGCAGGCAGGTTAGTGGCAATTGGATTTGATAGAATGGCAATAATTTTTGCAGGCGAAAAATCAATTCGTGATGTAATCGCATTCCCCAAAACTGCAAGTGCAGTTTCTCTAATGGATGATTCACCATCATTAGTTGATGAAACACAGTTGCAGGAATTGCACATTAAGGTTAGATAATCAATTT
>JBDTRQ010000235.1:0-4859 GCA_039931535.1 Ignavibacteriota bacterium | reverse complement strand
GTTTCAGATAAAATTGTTCAGCGTGGCTTGGAATACCGCACAGGTGTAGTTTACACTACTAACCGTCGTGTTTGGGAATGGGATGAAGAGTTTAAACAATATCTAAAAAAACTTTCTACAATTGCTATTGATATGGAAACCGCTACAATGTTTATTGTAGGATTAGTTAATGAAATTCCGCGTGGTGCGTTATTATTAGTTTCTGATATTCCAATGATTCCCGAAGGGGTTAAAACAGAAAAATCGGATAAAGAAGTAACAGAAAAATTTGCTGATCTTCATTTAGAAATTGGAATAGAAGCTATGACAGAATTAGGAGTAAAAGGAGAACAGATAAAACATTTTACTTATTGAAAACAGTTTTATGATTTAATCTTAAAAACATTTGCGCAAAAGTAAACCAGCATAACCCTAAAGACCATCCAGCGATAACTTCAGTAACAGTATGTGCACCACCTGTAACTCTGCTCATCCCCACTATAAATATTAATACAGAGGCTGCGATGAAAAAGTACACATTAACTTCTGATGATCGTCTATAGGATTTTAATGCTGAAGCTGTTCCTAAATAAAGAATTGTTGCAATAAATGTGTGCCCACTTGGGAAATTTGATAAACTTTCCGTAAGAAAAGTTTTAAAGGAAATAATTTCGTTAGTAGAGGTAAAAGATTTAAGGACAACAATTAAAATTATTCCACCAGTAACAGTTAATAGAAAATCTAATGCTTTTGTTTTATCTCGGGCTTTGAAAAGATAAAATAAAAAAAATATTGAAAAAATTAAAACAACTTCTCGACTACCAAAAGCAGAAATATTACTGCTCATATTCACGAACCAGGATTCGCCATAGGTAGTGCTCCATTTATTTGTATAACCTAATGTATTATAAAGCGATTTTGAAACTAATGCAGAAAGTCCATCAAACAAGCCGAAGCAGCTTAATAAAAAGATTATAAAACTTGATACGAAAATAGTTATTAGATTTTTATTAGATTTTAAAAACATAGTTCTCTTTATCTCGGATTTTGAGCGCAAATAAAATTAGAGAAATATACAACGCGAGATGATTGATGAATTTATTAATGGTAACGACCTTTATATTTATAAATTTTCTTTACTAACAAAAAGAGTTTGCGTTGGATATGCAAATTCAATTCCTTCTTTTTCAAATTCTTCGTAGATGTTAAGATTGATCGATTGCTGAATATCCATATACTTGTTATAATCTGCGCCCGCCACGTAATAAACAAATTCAAAGTTTAAACTAAAATCACCATAGTTTGCAAAATGTCCACGATCAAATGTTGCATCTTGCTGTTCTTCAATAATTTGTTTTACTATTTGCGGAACCTTTTTTAATTGTTGTGCTGTTGTTTGATAAGTAACGCCGAGTTTAAATACTACTCGTCTTCGTTCCATCTTTTTATAATTATGAACTCTGGAATTTGTTAAATCAGTATTTGAAAAAATTAATATTTCACCACCGAGCGCACGGATTCTAGTTGTTTTTAAACCAATATGTTCAATAGCACCCCGTTTATCACCAACAACAATAAAATCCCCAATCTCAAACGGTCTATCAAAAAAGATAACGAAGTAACTGAACAAATCGCTCAGAACTGCTTGAGCAGCAAGTGCAATAGCAATACCACCAATTCCAAGTCCTGCAATAACAGCAGAAATCTTAACACCAAAATTATCTAAAAGAAAAATTAATGCGATAAACCAGATTACTAAATTTATAAGTCCGCTAATACCTCTTAATTGTTTTTCTCTTTTTTCAGAATCCTCTGATTTTTTTGCATAAGATTTTAGCGCGTAACCAAGCGCAGAGACAATTGTTCTTACAACAAAAAAGGTGATGATAACGGTGGTGGCAATATTTAATCCTGTTTTAAACTCAGGAGAAAGGGTTATAGTATGAAGTGCAGCATAAAAAATTCCGAAATAGATTACTGGAATTAAAGATTTTTCAATTGCTTTAACAAGTAAGTCATCCAGTTTTGTATCTGTTTTATCTGCCCATTTTTTTAAGCGACTTAAAATATAAGTCTTAAAAACAAAGACAATAAGCATGCCGCCAACAAAGATACCAAGAGCAATTAAATATTTTAAAACGGTGTTACCAAAAATTGTGTAGTTAAGTAATTCTTGCATTAGTCTACTATTCCATCATTTATTTTAATTGAGCCACATGATAATCATTCTTATTAGAGATGCAACTCGCTGTGAATTGTATCACGATAATTATTTAATTAGTCTTAAATTCTTCTTCTAAAACCTTCGCCCATCACTTCATGAACGTTGCTAACAGTTACAAAAGCTTTTGCATCAATTTTTTTAATTATGCTCAAGAGTTTTGATAATTCTTTAAGTGTTACAACTGTTGTTAAAACTTCGCGATCAATGTTTCTGTAGAGTCCTCGAGCTTTTAGTGCCGTTGCTCCACGACTCAGATCATCCATTATAGCTTTTGCAATTTCTTCATTCTTATCAGAAATAATATTTACCGAACGGGCGTAATCAAATCCATCGATAATAACATCAACCAAACGACTGGAAACAAAAAGCAGAAACAATGCGTAAAAAGTAAGGGTAACTGCGGAACGATCACCTGCAATGCCTTTGAAATCGATAATAAAACCTGCAATCATAATTACAAAAAAATCAGTGATCATAATCGCCATGCCGGGCTTTGTTCCAAAACGTTTTTGCATTATTGCTGCAATAATATCAGAACCACCGGTAGTTGCTTTAAATTTAAAAATGATTCCCAATCCCATTCCTAAAAGTGCAGCTCCTATCAGGATTAAAAACATAAAATCATTTTGTTGTAGATTTTTTATTGTAGGTGTGTCTTGTAATCTAATAAAATCAAATCCTGGAATATCACCTCTAAAAAAATCTATAAAGAATGAATTAAGTGTAAATCCAAAAAAAGTTCTAATACCAAAGTCTTTTCCAAATTCTTTTACTCCCCAAATGTAGAGAGGAATATTTAACACCCAAATCATTAATCCCACAGGTAATCCGGTTAGATAGTGAATACTCATTGAAAGACCGCTTACTCCTCCGGGAACAACTTTGGCATCAACCAAAAAAATTCCAATTCCAATTGCCATAATTGCGGCACCAAAAGCGATGGCAAGATATTCTAACATCACATGTAATTTTTTATTTTTTTCAAGCATATTATCATCTATGAATATTATTTTTATTGTAATACACAAAGTTAACGATTGCTTTTCAATTGAAGAAAAAACTGAAAGAATACATTTATTTAATGCTAAAACAGTTTAAATTAGTACAACAAAAAACTTCAAGGTTGTTATGAAAAAATCTATCCTATTATTAATTACAAGCATCTGTTTATCCACTTTTTCTTTTGCACAATATCAAAATGTTCGTGTTGATGGACCGAGTGCTTCACAACCTGAAGAGGTATCTATTGCAATAAATCCAACTAATCCAAACTTCATCTCTGCGGGTGCTAATATAGATCATTTTTTTAGATCGACTGATGCAGGATTAACCTGGACAACTGATTTTTTATCATCCGCAGCCTATGGTGTTTGGGGTGACCCTTGTATTGTTTATGATGAACTTGGTTATTTGTATTTCGGTCATCTTTCTAATCCACCATTAAGCGGATATTGGATTGATCGAATCGTTGTTCAACGTTCAACAAATAATGGATTGACTTGGAACGACGGTGCTGGAATTGGATATTTAAATCCTAAAAATCAGGATAAAGAATGGCTTGGTGTTGATATGCATAGCCAGTTTTACAAAGGAAATATTTATACAACCTGGACAGAGTTTGATAATTATGGAAGCAGCAGTCCAAGTGATTCTTCGCGAATAAGATTTTCTCGTTCAACCGATAAAGGTTTATCATGGAGCTCTGCATTAACAATCAGCGATAGAAGCGGAGATTGTGTTGATGAAGATAACACTGTTGAAGGTGCTGTGCCTTGCGTTGGACCAAATGGCGAAGTTTATGCTAGCTGGGCTGGTCCTTTAGGTTTGATGTTTGATAAATCAACAAACGGCGGAACAACTTGGGGCACTGATGTTTTTGTTTCAACAATTCCTGGTGGATGGGACTATGCAGTTCCTGGAATATATCGCGCAAACGGTTTACCAATTACTGCCTGCGATACAAGTCAATCGCCTTTTAGAGGTAACCTTTATATTAATTGGTCTGATCAAAGAAATGGAACGGGGAACACGGATGTTTTTCTTTCAAAATCCACAGATGGAGGAAACACTTGGAGCGCAGTTAAGAAAGTTAATGATGATAATACTACAAGACATCAGTTTTTTACGTGGATGACAATCGATCAAACAACCGGTATAATTTATTTTGTTTTTTATGATAGAAGAAATACAACAAATAATTTAACTGATGTTTACATGGCGCGTTCAACTGATGGCGGTGAAACTTTTGTGAATTTTAAAGTAAGCCAATCTTCGTTTAATCCTAACTCGGGAGTATTCTTTGGTGATTACACAAACATAACAGCTTTAAACAAAATGGTTTATCCTATTTGGATGAGATTAGATGGAAATGCTCTTTCTGTTTGGACGGCAATTGTAAATGATTCATCAGCATCTATTCCTGTTGAACTAAATAGTTTTACTGCAAATGTAAATAATGGAAAATTTGAATCAAAGACTTGAATACGATGGTTGGAAGTATCAGCTATAAATATTTGACTTCTTTCATCAATTGCTATTGCCGTTGGAGAATTAAATTGACCATCACCAACACCCATTGAACCAAAAATTCTTTTAAATTCCAAATTTGAATTAAATATTTGAATGCGATCATTGCTCAAGTCTGCTATATAAATGT
>JBDTRQ010000234.1:0-2430 GCA_039931535.1 Ignavibacteriota bacterium | reverse complement strand
GCTACTCCATCCATAGCAATAACTAAATTACCAACTCTTTTGAAAGCGGGATTGACCTCTTTTATAAAAGCTCTAATATATTTCTTCAGTGTTTTAGTCACAGTGTTGCAGAAAGAATCTACTAATTCTTCAAGAACAGCCATGAGCTTTTTGTTTGAATTATACAATGCAATCTTAATTGCAGTTGGATAGGCATCATTTGTTGATTGGGACAAGTTTACATGATTATTCGGATGACAGTAATTGTAGTTGCCCTTTTCATACCCAAGGAATTCCAAAGCACGATTTGCAATCACTTCGTTTGCGTTCATATTTGTAGATGTTCCCGCACCACCCTGTATCATATCAACAACAAACTGGTTATGGTATTTCCCATTTTGAAGCTCGTGGCAGGCATGTACGATAGCGGTTTTAATATTCTCATCCATCAAACCCAGTTCAAAGTTTGCTTCAGCAGCAGATTCTTTCACCATTGATAAGGCTTCAATAAGTAATGGGTAGAAATTAAGTGTAATTCCGGAAATATTAAAATTCTCTACGGCTCTCATTGTTTGTATACCATAATATGATTCAAGGGGTACTTTTCGTTCGCCCAGCAGATCGTGCTCCAATCTGACTCTCCCTGTTTCATATTGCGCTGAAAGGTTTAATATCCTGTTATTTACATTACGCATCCTCCGTGAGATAATCCTGGTAACATTTGATAGAATCTTCAAAGCAGTTTCCGCACTGTAATTAATAAAATCCTTGTTAATTGTAAAAAGAACAGTTGGAACAAGCGCCCTTGCTGAAGTTGAGTGAGGGGAGTCCTGGTACCATATAGCTTCACCAAGGAAATCGCCCTTCTCAAAGAGGGCCAACCTGACATCAACACCGTATGAATTTTTCTTGAATAATTCGACCTCTCCCTCATAGATTATAAAAACATTTTCCCTGGGACCATTCTCATGAAAAAGAACCTCCCCTACGCCGCAATGTTTCTCCCTGACATTTTTAATCAGCTCATTAAACTCATTATCGTTGATATTCCTGAAAATCTCAATGCCCTTCAGGAAATTCAGAACTGTGGAATTTTTCATAACTAAAAAACTTAAATTAACGTGAAAAACACCTGTTTTTTAACAGGTATTCACAAGATAAAAACTTCATTCTTTAAAAAGGGAAGTACAAAGAATATTGTAAAAAGATAAAAATGCAATTATTGAGTCTCATATTATACGGCAAACCCATGTATAGCATTGTAAATCCCATTTATTAACATTTCAACTGCGATAACAGTCAGAATAAGCCCCATAATTTTTGAAATGACTTGTATAATTGAAGGACTTAGCTTATCAGCAATTTTTTTACTCAAAATAAACATAAAGAAGGTAATAACACAGACAATACCAAAAACCAATATTACAATAATTGTGTATAAAAAGCTTTTCTCACCTACAAAACCCATTGCTGTTGAAATAGTTCCCGGACCGGAAAGGAGAGGGATTCCCAAGGGTGATATTGCCATTGCTTCATATGATTCAACCGGGTTTTCCAATTTTGAATGATGTACTGCGGATCTTTTTCCCTGAAGCAGAGCATAACCAATAAAGAAAACGATCACCCCCCCTGCTATCTGAAATGCCGGTAGTGTAATCCCAAACATTCTGAAAATCAGATTCCCGAAAAGACTGAATATTGTGATAATAATAAAAGCAACAAGAGTAGACTTGAAGGCTACCTTTCTGATTATCTTTTCATCTGCATCACCAACCAACGATAAAAATATAGGAGTGTTGCCAATAGGATTTAGCATTGCAAAGAATCCGAGAAAAACAGTAGTTATAAATAGTGCAAGGTTCTGCATCTTTAATTGTTATTTTTTATGTTGAAGCAGCCACCCGCTGCACTGTAGGTAATTCTTTGTCATCCGATGAAAGGCGAAGTGGGGATAAAGATTTTTTCACTGAACTATATCCTTACTAATCTGAGATTTTATATGTCGCTAATATGTTATATAAACTTTGCATCCTTTTATCGGTATTATTGATGACATCGGCGCAATCCTTAAGCTCTTCTCTTATAGTCTCGGATCTTGATTCCGGTAATTTGTAAGCTATTTCATGTTCCAGGGAGGCCCAAAAATCCATAGCGATCGTTCGGATCTGAACTTCAGCTTTTACAAGTTCTTTTCGGTCTGATAAAAAGACCGGTACCGAAACAATCAAGTGCAGGCTCCGATAGCCGTTTGGCTTGGGGTTTTTAATATAATCATTGGTGCGGATAAGTTCAATATCGTCTTGTAAAGTAAGCATGTTACAGATAAGATATATGTCTTCAACATATGGGCAAATAACGCGAATACCGGCAATATCGGTAAGATTTTGCTTAGCCGATTCAACTGTTACATCTAAACCTCTTCTTCGAAGTTTATCCATTATACTTTTAGGT
>JBDTRQ010000233.1:0-6357 GCA_039931535.1 Ignavibacteriota bacterium | reverse complement strand
TATGGTTATCCACCGGACAAACAGCAAAAAGCAATTGATACTGTGCTAAAGCAAGCTGAGTTGATTGCTGATGAGCTGGTTGGGTAATAATTAATTTATGCTGTACAGTATTCGTACTCTTAAAATTATTAAAAAAAGGCGATTCATTTGAATCGCCTATAAAAGAAAATAAAAAAAGAATTTAAAATCCCAATCTTTCCATATCAGCAACAAGTTCTTTAACTGCTTTTGCTGAATTATCCAATAATGCTCTTTCTTCTGCGTTAAGTTCGAACTCAATAATTTTTTCAACACCATTTTCTCCAAGTACAGCAGGCACACCAACGTAATATCCATCAATACCAAACTCGCCTTTTAACAAAGCACAAACAGGCAGTACGCGTTTTTCATCATATATAATTGCTTCTGCCATTGCAATCGCTGATGAAGCAGGGGAATAAAATGCTGATCCTGTTTTTAATAATTTTACAACTTCACCACCGGCAGCTTTTGTTCTTTCAACCATCGCTTTCATAACTTCTGCAGCTTTGGTTTTATCATTATACTTTTTCTCAAGCAATTCCATAACAGGAATTCCATTTACATTTGCATAACGTACAATCGGAACCATTGTATCTCCGTGTCCGCCAAGAACCATTGCGTTTATATCTTTAACAGAAACTCCAAGTTCCCAAGCAATAAATGATGAGAATCGTGATGAATCTAAAATGCCTGCTTGCCCCATAACTTTATTTGCAGCAAATCCTGTAACTTTTTTAAAAAGTGTAACCATTGCATCCAACGGATTTGAAATAATAATTACTGTAGAATTTGGCGCAAACTTTTTAACATTTTCTGCAACGGATTGCATAATTTTTGCATTCGTTACAAGTAAATCATCACGACTCATTCCGGGTTTACGCGGTAATCCTGCTGTAATGATTACAAGATCAGAACCCTGAATATCTTTATAATCATTTGTGCCTTTTACTGATGAATCAAAACCATCAACTCGTGATGCTTCTGCAATATCAAGAGTTTTACCCTGTGGCAGATCTTCAACTATATCAAAAAGTACAACATTACCAAGTTGTCTTAAAGCAATAAGTTGAGCAAGAACACCACCAATTTGTCCACCACCAATTAATGCAATTTTTTTTCGTGCCATAATTAACTCCTTTATAAAATTGTGAATATCATTTGTATAAAAATAGATAAGACGTTAAGCAGATGCAAAAAATAAAAATGCAGAGTTGGAACTTTGGAATATTGGAGTTAATTGAATGAGTGAAGAACTTTACAATTTAAGTTTCAAAATCGTCTCAGTTCCTTCTGGGGTTTGATTGTAACTTAATCCATCCATATAAACACGCATCAAATATAAACCGCGTCCGGAATCCTTTAGCAAATTTTCTGGATCAGTTGGATCAGGAATGATTGATGGATCAAACCCTTTACCTTCATCCTTAATTACAATTGAAATGTCTTTACCCTCAACAAAAACAGAAATGCGAACCATTTTAAGTTTATTGTTTTTGTTGCCGTGTATGATAGCGTTTGTAGTAGCTTCAGTTACGGCTAACAGCAGCCCGTTGATCTTTTCCTGATCTAAACCTAATTCAACTGAAAAATAATTTACAAATTCTTCAACAGTTATAAGATTGTTCGGAGTGCTTTCAATTTCTAAAAAATATTTTGGTTCAGCCAATTCGGTTAATTTCTTATTATTTAAGTTGTGTGAATATATTGGTTTCAATTAAAATTTCCAATTAACCCGCATCGATAAACTTGCCTGTTGTTTATCGGGAACATCTGTATTCGTAACAAACTCATAATATCCTCTAAGCACAATATTAAGATTTTTCCACGCAACCAAATCTATTAAGGCAATTGGTCCTAAACTTAAATATTCAGTTGCCAATGTTTTGATATTTTTTTCATAGTTATAAGTATTTAGCGAAAACAATCTTAATCCAACCGAAAAAATTGTTCTATGATAATTCAAAATTAATCGCGGTTCGATGTACAATTCCTGTAAAAATCTTGTCGGTCTTTGCGAAAAATCATCCCATTTAAAATCACCAATTTCAGAAAGTTTTATATAACCATAACTAAACAACGAAACAGCATCAGTAACTTGTATAGTTGTGGAATCGATAGCAGTAAATTGTCTGAACGCATAGCTTTGATAATTAGTAGTAATATCTTCAAAATCGTAAACGGTGTAATTTGCAGAAACTTCAAAACTATTAGATGATCTTATTCTGCTTCCTAAATAATCGCCGCCTGTGCGTAATCTTATAATTCTGTTTTGATTATTATTTGAACTGCGGCTGGCAAATAAATAAACAGTATGCCCCAAGGTTGCTTCAGCATTTATAAATGCTGTAAAATAAGATGTAATAAATTTTGAATATCTTAATCTAACAATTGAAAGCAGTTCATCGCGATCATCATCATTAGCAATACTTTTTGTATCATAAATTAACTTGCTCTGATATAAGCTAAATGTAAAAAAATCTGTGTTGGATATTTTATAATTACCAAGCACTGAAAGCGTTGCACGGCTGCTATTATTATTTTTTTGTTCTTCCAGATCTGATTTTACTTCATACAACGATTCACTCATTCCATCAAATCTTTGCACCAAATGTTTTTCATCTCTTTCATAAAAATTAAACATTATCATTCCATCAAATGATTTGGAATTGTATCGAGTAACCGCATCAATTTCAAGTTTAAGCTCATCGATTTTCGAATCATATAAAACATTATTTAAAAGCGCCTCAGATTTATAACGATTTTCACGATCAATAGTTCTCCAGTTTATTCCGCCCGAAAGATCGAGAGAAAAAATATCCAAAAAACCATCGTAAGAAAGTCTATCGAAAATTTGGTACGCAGTTTCTATTCTGCTCTGTATGTTGTTGTTGATATTAAATTGAGCCGATGTAATTGAATCAGCTTCAAAATAAAAATCTTTTCTATTCTGCGAGAAAGATGTCTGTATATTATTTGAAATATTTTTTTCAAAATAATTTCTAACAGATAAGGTATAATATCTTATCAAGTTTCTTCTGGGTATAATGTCTTCGTTTCTAAACCGCAGTTCAGAATTAATTTCAACATCAGACAAATTTAGATTATCCAAACTACCTTCAATTCCATAAAGGCTTCCGTTGTCAGTTACTCCTATTTGTCTGTTGCTTGAGTATCCAGCAAAAGGGCTAAGGCTAATATTGTTAATCGGTTTAAGCTCGCTAAACACAGCCGCATAATTAACAGCGGATTCATTTATTCCCAGAGAGCGATTATCTGAAAGCAAAGAACTGCTTCCTGTAATCCCAACAGAAACATCTTTATTAAACATATACTTTGTAGTAAGATTAAAATGCTGCTCGTCTCTTGTGTTCTTTGAATCGTTCCTGATAAAAGTTGAGCCAAAATTTTCGTTAAGTCGAATAATTAGATTCTTAAATTTTTGATTTATCTGGAACTGGGAATTAAGATGAAATGTATTTAATTGTTTATCGAAAGAAGTATTAAAAAAATTGAAGTTCGGAATTCTGCCAATAAATTCAAGGCTATCAACTCGTGTTTGAGAAAATGAATTAGAACTTGCAAGAAATAAAATCACTACAAAAAAAACGTAGAAGGATAGAAGGGAATTATTAGATTTTATTTTAAGAAGTTTCAAAAATTATTCATTCAATTTTATTCAAAATTCTTTGACAATTATAATGTTTATAGCAACAATAAACCACATAACTTTTTGGTAGAATACCATCAATAAAAAGTTAAAAAACATAAAATGAGGATGATTCTTTAAATTGACAATCAGCAAGTTTTTGGATAACTTTCGCCACAATTTTTTGATAAAAAAGTATGATTGAAACATATATCCCAATATTAATTGTTCTTGCAATCGGTGTTCTTATTGCTTTTGCAACGGTTATGTCCTCCGTAATATTTGGACCACAACGACCAAACAAAGAAAAAAATTCTACTTATGAAAGTGGAATGAAGCCTGTTGGAACAACTCAAGAAAGAATTTCACTGAAATATTATCTTGTCGCTATGATGTTTATAATTTTTGATTTAGAAGTGATATTCATTTATCCGTGGGCTGTTCAGTTTAAAAGATTATATAGTGAATTTGGAATTTCTGTCTTCTATTCTATGTTAGTATTTTTAATCGTGCTTGAGCTTGGATATTTATATGTTTATAAAAAAGGCGGATTCAAATGGGATTAGAAGCAAAATTAAATGGTGATGGTTTTCTCGTTACACAAATTGATGCTGTAATTAGCTGGGCAAGAAAAAATTCTGTTTATCCAATGCCGATGGGGATTTCCTGCTGTGCGATTGAAATGATGGCTGCCGCAGATCCTAAATATGATATTGCAAGATTTGGATCAGAAGTTATGCGATTTACTCCGCGCCAATGCGATTTGATGATTGTTGCCGGAACTGTTACTTACAAAATGTCTCACGTTGTAAAAAAAATCTATGATCAAATGCCCGATCCAAAATGGGTAATTGCGATGGGCGCTTGTACATCAACAGGCGGAATGTATCGCTCATATTCCGTTGTGCAGGGAATCGATCAATTTTTACCTGTTGATATTTATTTAGCAGGATGCCCACCTCGTCCGGATAATCTTTTAAATGCTCTTATTCAAATCCAAGATAAAATTGGAAGAACACGCGGCAGAGATTTCCCAAATATTAAATTACCCGAATTGAATGTAATTCAGAATAATTGATTATGGAATTAAAAGAATTAATCTCACAAAAATTAAAATCTAATTTTGTTAATACTGAATTTGAGTTTTCAGAATTTAGAGATGAGTTAAGTGTTAAGTTTGATAAAAGATTTATAAATCCAATCTGTAAATTTTTAAAAGAAGATACGGAATTAGAATTTTTACTCTGTGAAGATATCACCGCTGTTGATTGGGCAAAAAGAAAAAACAGATTTACTGCTGTGTATCATATCTTTTCTATAAAAAATAAATTCAGATTAGTTCTAAAAGCAGATGTTGATGAAAACGATTGTAACATAGACACAGTTTCTTCTGTTTGGAAAACATCTAATTGGCAGGAGCGGGAAGTTTATGATATGTACGGAATCAAATTCAACAATCATCCTGATATGCGAAGAATTTACATGCCGGAAGAATTTGAATATTATCCGCTGAGAAAAGATTTTCCTTTAATGGGCATTCCCGGTTCACTACCACTACCAAAGAAATAAAATTTATGGATAGATTAACAAAAGACGACGTTCATCCAAAAATACTTCAAAGATTATTAGAAGATACTGACATTACTATTGAAGATGCTTTAGAAAATGAGATGATTTTGAATATGGGCCCTCAGCATCCAGCAACTCATGGTGTGTTAAGATTATTATTAAGGCTTGATGGCGAAACAGTTATCGGCTGCGTTCCGGATGTTGGATATTTGCATCGCGGATATGAAAAGATGGCTGAGAACATGAGTTTTCACGAATTCATCCCTCATACAGATAGATTAGATTACATTTCTCCAACGGCAAATAATGTTGCCTGGGTTTTAGCTGCAGAAAAGTTGATAGGAATTGAAGTTCCTATTCGAGCACAATACATTAGAATGATGATTGCTGAACTAGCAAGAATTGCTTCGCACTTGGTTGCAATTGGTTCTTTTGCTATGGATGTTGGAGCACTTACGGTTTTCCTTTGGACTCTTCGCGAACGTGAAAAGATAATGGATATATGGGATATACTTTGCGGCGCAAGATTTACAAACAGCTACACACGTATTGGCGGCGTTGCAAATGATGCACAACCTGAAGCGCTTGCACTTGTTAAAAAATTTATTGATGAGATTGATGCAAATCTTTCAGAATGCGAAAGCTTATTAAATACAAACAGAATTTTTATCGAACGACTTGACGGCGTTGGTGTTATTTCTAAAGAAGACGCTTTAAGCTACGGTTACACGGGTCCAAATTTACGTGCAAGTGGAGTTGAATTTGATTTAAGAAGAGCAACTCCATATTTGCAATACGATAAAGTTGATTTTAGAATTCCAGTATTCACGGAAGGCGATTCATTAGCTCGTTATTTTGTTCGTACTGATGAAGTTAGAGAGAGTGCAAAGATTATAAGACAGTGTCTGCAGTTAATGCCCAAAGGTGAAATCAAAGCTAATCTTCCTAAATCGGTTCTACCGCAAAAGGTAGAGGTTTATTCAAAGATGGAAGAACTCATACACGATTTTATGATTATAAATTTTGGAATCAATCCTCCTGTTGGAGAAGTGTATCACGCAATCGAAGGTTCAAAAGGTGAGCTTGGTTTCTATATTGTAAGTAAAGGCGAAGGTCATCCA
>JBDTRQ010000232.1:0-2137 GCA_039931535.1 Ignavibacteriota bacterium | reverse complement strand
TTTGCAAGAGCGCCTGCAACAGGTAAATCTTTTAGATTCAAACCAGAAGCATCTTCCGGAATGTATTTAATTGTTCCACCTGTACATCTTGAAATTGCAGCTGGTTCTTCATTATACTGATCCCAATAAGTACTGTTATAATAAGTTGTATCGCCGCTAAAAACAGTATGAACAGTTGCTTTACCGCTTAACAAGCCGCACCCAACAGCATTAGTCCATTCAACGCCGTTAGATTGAGTTGGCTCATCAGTAAACATTATCATAACTCTTTGTGCACCGGATCTCCATGCATAAACGCTATCAGCAAAAATTGCTGCCATAACGCCGTTTTCATTCCCAGTATATCCAAAATTATAAGCTCTGTTATATAATGCAGCACTATCAGCACCAGCAAAGCCATCAGTTCTATTAGTTCCAGTTGATCTATCTAAGTAAGCACTAAGACTTTGTTCGTCTGTAAAATTAATGCCTCCATTAATATCTCCGCTAACAGAAAATCCAACAACAGCAAACTTTACATTCAAACCGCTGGCTTGTAAAAAGGTTGCAAACTGAATTATGCTGTTTGCAACTGAATCAGCTTCTTGACCCATGCTGCCTGAATTATCAACAAGAAAAACCACATCAGCAGTTAGTACGTTGCCCGTTCCAACTTTTGATACCTTTAAACCTTTTACAACGCCATCTTCTTGAACAAAAATATTAGAAGCTTGTGGGTTGCTTGCATTGTAGGTTAATGCTAATGGTTGACTTGTTGTTGGATCAATCAATCCAAGTAGATTTAACTTAACTCGATTGCCGGCAGCAGTAAATGAAGCGGATGGAGTTACATTATTTTTAGTTGGGGCTGGAACAGTTACGCCAGTTGGATCGCCAGGAATATCGGAAGTATCCGCGGGGTCCTCAGTTGTATCACAAGAAAAATAAACGAGTGATGTAAACACTAACGCTAAAATTAATAGAAGTTTACGCATTTTAGTTAGTCCTTTTTTTGTTATTAGATAGTTATTTGTTTGAAATATTTGCTCAATTTCAATTGTTAATATAAACCTTAGAGAACGTAAAGTAAAACTTACCTTCTAAAAAACGTTGTTTTTTCTTAAAAGATTACAAATTCTTTAAAAGAAATAGGTTTATACTTAAAATACGCCCAGTTGAGGTTAATTTATTAATCGGATTGACATATAGGTACAAATATTATTCCAACAATATTATTTTTGGTGTGCGGAAACATTTTATTGTTTTTTGCATCTTTTAAATAAGTAACAGAAACAAATTTGCAGGCAGAAGAAAATAAAATACTTGAGTTTACGCTTCTTTTTAACAAGTATAAAAGAAGAGTTTACAGTTATTCGCTAAAAATGCTTGGCGATAAAATGCGTGCTGATGATGTTGTGCAGGATGTTTTTATTAAGCTTTTTGAAAATCTCAATACTATACAAAACAAACAAAGTGTTCAATTCTGGATATTTAAAACTGCACGGAATGAAATACTTTCTTTTTACAGAAGTACAAAAAATAAAAAGCTAATTACAAAATCTGTTGATATAAATGATGTAGAAATTGAAAATCCATTTCTGCTTGCTGATGAGATTGAAAATAAAGAATTACACAAATTGATTTTATCTGAACTTGATTTGATGAATGAAGATTTTAAAGAAGTTTTTGTTTTAAAAGAATATTCGGGATTTAGTTACAAAGAAATTGCTGCTCTTTTAGATATTGATGAAGAGCTTGTAAAAAGCAGGCTGTACAAAGCACGGCAAAAATTAATAAATAAAATTTCAAAACTAGTATGATCGTCATTGCGAGCGAGTCTTCGAGCGAAGCAATCTGTCAATTTGTTAGACTCTAATTATCCACGACCTGAAGTATGTGGCAATTGTTTAAGAAAATTTTAGGTAAAACTATGAATGATAATAAAAATTTTGCGTTAGTAAATCTCTACTTTGATGGAGAACTAAATAAAACCGAAGAAGTAAATCTGTTTACGTTGCTTGCAAACGATGAAGCTGCAAGAAATTATTTTAAACAGTTAAGCGTTATAAAAAATGTAGTTGATAATGATGAAGAAGAACTTCCTGCAGAGCTGGAAGAAAGAATACTAAGATCGGTTGGTTCAAAAGTATCTGCAAAA
>JBDTRQ010000231.1:0-7349 GCA_039931535.1 Ignavibacteriota bacterium | reverse complement strand
AAGTTTTAGAAAAAGCATTCCCAAACAGAAAAGTTGTACAGATAGATTGTATGCCACTGCATCATGATGGTGCAGGACTACATTGTCATTCAAGGAATCAACCTAAATAAATAATATCGAAATAAAGACAAGCTGCTGCCAGCATCAGGCGGGGCAGGATATTATACCAATCGGCTGCAAAGCACTACTGTGCTTCATATAGGCTGGACGGAATACTATTTCCCCGCCAGCACAAAGCCCCGCTCGTTAAATTTATGATTGGTTCTTCTGCACAAAACCAATAAGCAAAGATGAAGTAATTAAAAAAGTGTTGAAGAAAAAGTAATAAACAATTTTATTATTAACTATTTAAGCCGCAGGAGTTTTCTTCTGCGGCTTTTTTATTAATTATCCTTTCTAAAATATTAAAGTAAGTTTCGTTTTAATTTATTATTATTGCGGGAAATAAATAGTTAGCTCAAGCTAGGAGCAGAGTTATAAAATTAAAATTTTTAAAGTAAACCGATGAATAATAAAAACAAAGTTTCAAGTATCGTATTTTCAATTTATATCCTATTATCATTTTACGTATTTGGAGGTGGTATAGTAAACTCACTCGTAGCTTACAGAACATGGCGTTGGGTAGGCGCAGAAGAATTTTCCAAATTTCATCATGTTGACAGTGAACTTATAATTCCCCTGTTCGTGATATTCTTCTTTTTGTCTTTTATTCCTCAAATACTTTTATTTTGGTTTCGGCCGATAATTATCCCAAGGTGGATGGTTTTTTTAGCATTGCTATTCAACTTGATCACATTGGTTTCAACTATAACTGTTCAGATTCCTATTCAGATAAAATTAGATCAAGCATTTTCTCTTGACTTAATTGAAAAACTTATATCAACCGATATGATATGGAGAAGAATTCCAATGTTATTGTTGGCTATAACGAACTTCTCAATGCTATATATGGTTGTGAGACGTTCAAACAAGTAAATACAAACTTCAAAAAGCCATACTGCAATTAATCAGTTTTACAAAGGCAGTGCTGACCTACTAACAATCAATTCTGGTTGTTTCAAATACTTGAACTTGAAATTTCAAATTATTAGGTTATCCCGCTTCTAGTATTGTAATTAAAAAAGATTATGCGCAATATTGCGTAAAGAATTTTGTTAGCTGCAAGCTTAAAAAACGGAAACGCAATAAAAACGAAATATAATGAACAGCAAAACAACCAATCTGATAGCCATATTATTTTTCTTTGTAATATCTATCCAAGCACAAACCGACAAATCTAAAAATACTTTGTCACCAAAAGTTTTTGTCGTACTTGACATTACTGTTAATGACACAATTATGTACGAGCAATACAGAATAGAAGTAGAACCAATAATAAAAAAATATGGCGGAAAATATTTAGTCCGTTCTGGAGGAATGGCTTTTGACAAAGACCCAGACAAAAAAGTTATTCCAGGTGAAGGAAATTGGAATCCAAACAGATTAATAATTGTACAATGGAATTCAATGGAAGAACTTCAAAAATTTATAAACTCTGAAGAATATTTAAAAATAGCTGAATTAAGAAAAAACTCTGCTTCGACGAAATCAGTAATAGTTAAAGAAAATTTGACTAATTGAATTATATTAGAGTGCTAAAGTTATTTACAAAGCCAGCAGGTAACAGCAGTTTCAAGAAATGTCGAGAAATGTGATAAAATCAAATTTCTCTTTCGCAAGAAAAATTATCTTATTGGAAAATATTCGATTACGAAGTTCACCACTTCTTGAAGCCGCGGAACGTTAAATTTATGATCAATTCTTCTGAACAAAACCAATCAGCAAAGATGAAGTGATGAAAAAAAACTGAAGAAGAAGTAAAACTGATTTTTTTGATTTGATTATCAAGCCGCAATTAAAAGTTGCGGCTTTTTTGTTACTTTCATTCTCGGTGAGTTGTAAGTTCTCTAAAATTCATCTTTAATTCTATTGTATCCATTTGACTATGATAGACGACTGGTCTATTTTAGATATAAACATTATAATTGGTTTAAAAATGAATGAAACTAAAGACAAATTATTACAAATTGGGGCAAAGTATGTTCATCTTAAAGGCTTTAATAATACCGGACTTCAGGAAATTTTGAAAGAAGCCGAGGTTCCAAAAGGATCATTTTACTTTTACTTTAAAAGTAAAGAAGAATTTGGATTGGCTATAATTAATGTCTTTATAAACTTTTTTGAAAAATCAATTGGCTATAGTTTATCTGATAAATCATTGAGCGGATTGCAAAGAATTAAAGCGTTTCTATATACGACAAAAGATATTTTAAAGGAAAATAATTTTACCGGCGGCAGCCCGATTGGAAATCTTTCTTTAGAGATGGGGGACATAAATGAAAATTTCAGATTGAAATTATCAGATGCTTTTTCTAAAATGGAAGAAAAAATATTTGAATGTTTAAAAGATGCACAATTGGCGAAAGAAATTAATCAATCAATTGATATAAAAACTTCAGCAGCTTTTATAATAAATAGTTGGGAAGGTGCTATCGTCAGAGCAAAGGCTGAAAAATCAAACAAACCATTGGAAACGCTTGAAGAAATGATATTAAAAAAAATATTAATTAAATAAACGTCATTTCGAAGTCCGCCGTGGCGGATACGACCTGCCTACCGGACAGGCAAGCTGAGAAATCTATTTGTTTTAACAGACTTCTCCATTCGATTGAAGTGACAAAACAAATTAACACACAGCCTTAAAAGTAGGAATTGATTTTTTAGAATAGTAGCCCGCTTTCACGGGTATGACATGTTCTTCCTACCATTTTACTTAATTTCAGTTATCTTATATCCTTGCCTGGTATGTATAAAGATCAAAGTATCTTCCTTTTTTCTCAATTAGTTCACTATGAGTTCCGCGTTCTTTTATCTCACCTTTTTCAATAACAAGTATCTGATCCGCCTGCCTGATAGTACTTAACCTGTGGGCTATTACAAAAGTTGTTCTTCCTTTCATTAATTCTTTTAGACTTTTTTGGATGAATGATTCACTTTCCATATCAAGGTTAGATGTTGCTTCATCAAGGATTAGAATTTTAGGATCAGCAAGCAGCGCTCTTGCAATTGCATCTCTTTGCCGCTGTCCGCCCGAAAGCTTAATTCCTCTTTCACCAATTAATGTTTGAAGCCCGTCTTCAAGTCTGTCGGTAAACTCAGGAACGTGAGCTGCTTTTACTGCATTCAACAATCTTTCTTCCGAAGCATCAGGACGCGGGAATAGTATATTTTCTTTTATCGTACCTTCAAATAAAAAATCATCCTGCAGAACAACACCCAGATTACTCCTGTAATTGTTTAGCGTAACCTTAGACATATCGTAGCCGTCTATTGTAACTTTACCAATTTCCGGAGTTAGAAATGATGCGGCAATTCCAGCAATTGTTGTTTTGCCTGATCCCGATGTTCCGACCAGCGCAGTTACTGTTCCCGGTTTTGCGGTAAAGCTGATATCCTTAAGCACAGTCTTTCCTTCTTCATAAGCAAAAGAAACATTATCAAAAATTATTTCGCCGTTAATATTTTCAAGTTTTATATCTCTAACCGTACCGTCATCTTCAGGACTCATATTCATTATTTCTTCCATCCTGTCTAAACCTGCCATAGCCTCCGTAAGCTGCGAGCCTATGTTGCTCATCTCTATAATCGGGGCTATCATAAAACCAAGGTATAAAGTGAAAGATAAAAACTCTCCGATAGTAAGCTGTTGGTCTACTATCATATATCCGCCGATGCCCATAATTCCGGTTGATGCAATTCCTAACAGAAAAGTAGCAGAACTGGTAAGCAGACTTGTGGATGTAAGGCTTTTCTTCACATTCTGGAACAGCCTGTCAACACCAGCTTCAAAAGTTTTTACTTCCTGCGCCTCGGCATTAAAACCTTTAATTACTCTTACTCCGCCAAGAGTTTCTGTCAGTCTTCCGGTTACTTCTGCATTGATAACTCTACGTTCCCTGAATATAGGCCTGATATATCCGAATGCTTTTAGCGATACAACACCAAATATCGCAACGGGTACAAGTACATATAAGGTCATCATAGGGCTAATATTTATTAGCAGGAACAATGAAATTACAGCAGTTAGAATGCCGCCGAATAACTGAACAAGTCCCGTTCCCACAAGATTTCTTACACCCTCAACGTCACTCATTATTCTTGAAACAAGCGCACCTGATTTATTATTATCAAAAAATCTTATGGGAAGTTTTAGGATTTGTTTTTGCAGCTGCGCTCTTAGTATTGCTATTAAACGCTGTGCCTCCACACTTAATAATTTTGTTAATAGAAAAGATGTTATTGCCTGCACAATTATAGCTGCGCCTACAACTATTAATAATATTTTTAACATTTCTATGTTGCCCTTTGCAATAACATCATCCATCAAGTACTTGCTTGCACCGGGTAACACAAGACTTGATAACCGGCTTATTATAATTAATACCAATCCTACAAGCAGAATGTTTTTTCTCGGCCAGATTAAAGTTTTAAATACCTGTCCTATTGTTACTTTTGATTTACTTTTTGCAGTCATAGTTTCCGTTTATTTGAAATTAATAAATTATATTTTTGAGGATGTAACTTATACTAAAGCTTTTAATTACAAAAGTTTATTGTGTTTGCAAACAATTTATTTTAGTTTTGAATTGACAATATGTTAACCCCTATCTGATAACTACAATGCTGGCTGGGGTATTGGGATACTGATTCATGGTTATACAACAGCAACAAATGCTGGAGGGTAATTTAAACTTGCTTGCGTTCCGGATAATATCAAAGAAAT
The DNA here is from genome assembly GCA_039931535.1 of Ignavibacteriota bacterium. Lineage (GTDB taxonomy): Bacteria > Bacteroidota > Ignavibacteria > Ignavibacteriales > Ignavibacteriaceae > IGN3. The sequence goes on along the minus strand of JBDTRQ010000231.1, from coordinate 2,527 downwards.
ATTCTCTAAAATTAAAGTAGATAAAATTTTTCAGCAATTTGATACTGTTGAAGAAGCTCTAAAAGGATAACATCAGTCATTCATAATCTAAAAATGAGGATACAATGAAAAGTTATATGTTAGTTGCTCTATTTTCGTTCATTTACATATCAAATGTAATTGCCCAAATGCCGGATTTTAGTAAAGAAGTAAAGGCAGCAATGCTGCAAGTTTCAGTGATGGAAGGTAAATGGGAGGGGAAAGGTTGGCGAATAAATCCAAATGGTGAAAAAGCATATTCAAATGTCGAGGAAAATTTGCAGTGGAAATTAGACAGTACAATTATGTTAATTGAAGGTGTAGGTAAAACTGATGAAGGTAATGTGGTTCATAATGCGTTAGCAGTTTTATCTTTCGATCCATTTAAAAAGATATATGCAATGAAATCTTTTTTATCGAATGGAATGTCAACGGACGCATATTTTGAAATAGTTGAAAAAAATAAAATATTTAAATGGGGATTCGATGTTCCAAATGGTGGGAAAATTCAATATACGATTACTAACGATGGTACCAATTGGAAAGAAGAAGGGGAATATTCTGCCGATGGTGAAAACTGGAATAAAATATTTGAAATGAATTTGGTGAAAGTAAAATAGAAATACCGAAATGTTTTTTTGTTTTAATGATTAAGCCGCAATTAAATGTTGCGGCTTTTTTATTAACCCACTCCGCCTGCGGCGGATTAAGTAGTAGATGTCACGGTCGTACCGTGACATAAGAAGTATCTCTGCCACGGTGCGACCGTGTCAGCCTGAGAAATGTCATTCCCGACTTGATCGGGAATCCAATTAACAAACAACAAGAATGCGCTTCTTTGTTGTGGATGTAACTGATACTAAAGCAATTAGTTATAAAAGCAGATTGTGTTTGCAAACAATTTATTTTAGTTTTGAATTGACAATATGTTAACCCCTTTCTGATTTAGAGGGTGAAATAGTTTTATGAATAATTTTTATTGCTCTTTATTTAATAAATTGTAAATAATTTACGCGAAGACAATATAATTTATTTCACTCCCTGAACTACAATGCTGGCTGGGGAATGCCAAGATACAGTGTGAGAAAGCCTGTCCGCCGAAATGCAATGGAGGCTGGGCAAAGCCGGAGATGAATACCAACCGTAATAGTGTTTAACATTTTATAATTATAGAAATAATTTACTGCAAGAATGCCGGCTGATGTGTATGTTCTTTAGTTAATAATACTGTGAAGACAAGTAATAGTAAGCTATTAACTTAAATCTATATTAATTTAGGTCATTCAAATGAAAATTTGGAATTTATTTAAGAAAAAAAAGAATGAACATAAAAAGCCAACGGTTGTGGCAAAGAAGTTAGATTTACCCCAAATAAAGAAATATAAAATTGGCGATAAAATTGGTGGACAGTATTTAGTGCATCAAATTTTTGGAGGCGAAGGTAAATCTGGTATGGGTGTTGTTTATCTAGTAACTTCAGATAAATTTGACTTCCCATTTGTCCTAAAAACTTATCAGAAAACATCCGATTTAAATCAGAAAAGATTTGTTAAAGAGATTGAGACTTGGGTGCAGCTGGGTTATCATCCAAATATTGTTAGAACATTTGGTGCGCAGTGGATTGACTTACAGCTATATATTTTAGCTGAATATATTCAGTTTAATGAGAATGGCAGAAACATACTTACAGACTATTTAAAAAAAGATAAAATTAGTTATGAGAATATTATCAAATGGTCAGTACAATTTTGCTATGGAATGGAACACGCAGTTAATTGCAGTCTAATTGCTCATCGTGATATCAAACCAGATAATCTAATGATTACAAGCGACCTTAACTTAAAAATAACAGATTTTGGTTTATCTAAAATTTCAGATTACACAGATATTATTTCACATAGTTCCGAAAACAAAGAGACAAACGCCCATAATTATACAAAGACTGATTCATTTATGGGTACTGCACTTTATGTTGCACCAGAACAAATAAGAAACTCAAAGGACGTCGACTATAGAGCTGATATTTATAGTTTTGGTATAATTTTATACCAAATGATAAGTGGGGGTCATTGGGTTTATGATATACCTAAACAATCAAATGATATTTTAGGTGATTTGTTAAAAGCGCATTTATCATCAAAGCCTAATAGTTTAAAATCGCCTTTTATGCCAATAATTGAAAAATGTCTTTACAAGAAAAAGGAAAGTCGATATCAAACTTTTAAAGAATTATTAAATGATTTAGAGTTACTTGCGAAAAAACTTAATATTTCATCACCACCTAATTTATTTTCAAGTACGCAAAAGACTGAGGAACTTTATGTTAAAGCAAGCTCATATGTTAAGTTAGGAGATAATGAAAAAGCACTTCATTTTATAAACGAGTATTTGACAAATCAGCCTCAAAATCATTCTGCATTAAACTTGAAGGGGATAATTTTAGAAAAACTTAATCGGATAGATGAAGCATTAGCTTGTTATAACAAAGCGATTGAGATATATCCATATG
>JBDTRQ010000230.1:0-2006 GCA_039931535.1 Ignavibacteriota bacterium | reverse complement strand
TAATGCTGATAAAGATTAACCGTAATTATTTTTGGACAAACATTTTTTTTGATCAGCTTGCTGAGTGTGGTGTTAAGTACGCGTGTATTTCTCCCGGTTCAAGAAGCACTCCGCTTACCTATGCACTTTCACAAAATAAAAAAATAAAATCCTATGTTATTGTTGATGAACGATCTTCCGGATTTTTTGCTTTAGGAATTGCAAAAAAAACTAACTCGCCTGTTATTGTTGTTACAACTTCCGGGACTGCTGCTGCTGAACTGTATCCAGCAATTATTGAAGCATATCAAAACAGAGTTCCGCTTATTATTTGTACTGCTGATAGACCCGCTTATTTAAGAAACACTGGAGCAAACCAAACAATAAATCAGGATCATCTTTATAATAATCACGTAAGATTTTTTTATGATACTGGTTTGCCAAAAATTGAATTGAAAAAAATTAAGCAGCTAAAAGTTATTGCGAAAAATATTTTTGATATTTGCAGTGCTAAAGATATTGGACCCGTTCACATAAACTTTCCGTTTGAAAAACCACTTGAGCCAAATTCTTTTATAGATGAAATTGAAGAAAATATTTTGTTGGAATCTTTAGCAGACGAATACAAAGAACAGCAAACAACTAAATCGTTTATAGACCATCAAGCAAGTATTAAGTTGATTTCTAATCTTCTTAAAAAACAAGTAGATGGTTTGATAACTGTTGGACCGGGAAATTACAGCGATTTATTTTTAGATTCTCTCGAAAAATTTTCAGTCAAATTTTCGCTCCCTGTTTTTGCAGATGCAACAAGTAGTTTTAGATTTAAGGCAAATCCTTTATCAAATTTAATTTCAAATTATGATGCTCTTTTACGTAGCGAACCATTTATAAAAATATTTAAACCAAAATTTGTACTGCATTTTGGAAGACCGCTTACCTCACCTAAATTAGAAGAATATTTTTCAGTTCTAAAACCAAAAGGATTTACAGTTAATAAATTTGGAGATCAGTTAGATCCTTCTCGCAAGTTTAAAATCGTAAAAACTGAAGAAGAATTATTTTTAAAAAATTTTTTGAATACAATCGATGATAAACAAAATTATTTCTCGCAAGTTTTAAAAGACTTAAAATATTTGGATTCACAAATAAAAATGATTAAGCCTGAATTATTTTCTACCACAAAAAAAATAAATGAAACCGGTGTTTTATTTGATATTATCAATTCCATTCCGCCAAATTCTAACTTAATGATTGGCAACAGCATTCCGATTCGTGATCTTGATTTTTTTGCATCCGCAGTAAATAAAAATATTAATGTTTATCAAAACAGAGGCGCAAGCGGAATTGACGGTGTTACTTCAACAGCGCTTGGTATTTGTGCTCAATCAAAAAATCCAACTTATCTTGTAATAGGTGATTTATCTTTTTATTACGATATAAACAGTCTGTTGATTGCAAAACAATACAACCTTCCGTTAATAACGATTTTAATAAATAATAACGGTGGTGCAATTTTTAAATTTCTTCCGATTGCAGAACACAAAAATATTTTTGATAAATATTTTTTAACTCCAACTAATCTTTCGTTTAATAAATTGGCTGATGCATTTGATATTGATTTTAAGGAATTAAAATCGCAGCAGGATATTTTAAATCATATTAAAGTATCTTCTATAAGAAAAAAATCAGTTATATTTGAAATAAAAACAAACTCTGAGTATTCTTTATCATTACGAAAAAAATATTGGAAAAAAATTAATAAGCTAGTTGAAAATTTTTCAGAGGAATTATGAAGTTTGATGTTAACGGCGTAAAAATAAATTTAGAACTATTAAAACCAATTGATAAAACAAAGGACATCGTTTTATTTTTGCATGGGTTTACCGGATGTGCAGAAGATTGGTTTCCTGTTTTTGAACAATTGCCAGATAAATATAATTATATCGCGATGGATGTTGTTGGGCATGGGAAAAGTGATGCGACTGGGGATCCAAATAAATACAATGTTGAATCTCTAATAGAAC
>JBDTRQ010000229.1:0-1647 GCA_039931535.1 Ignavibacteriota bacterium | reverse complement strand
TAAAGATAACAGCATTGATACGGGAACCGGGTTTGATTGTTTTAGTGAATTATCCCACACAGAAAATCCGATATTTAATCCTCAACAGCGTGCAAACCGACTTCTACTAAAAAGCTTGATGGACAAATATGGTTTTAAAAGTCTTGCTGAAGAATGGTGGCATTTTACTTTAAGAAACGAGCCATTCCCAAAAACCTATTTTGATTTTGAAATAAAATAGGTCAATATTTTTTCTCCTTCCTTTTATCTTTAATTTTTCTGGAACAAAGACGATTTTGGTTTAGTCAAAGCAGCAGATTATTAATTCATTATCCATTACGGAGGTTCAAATGAAACTTTTATTTGCTTTGATTTTTCTAATCATAACATCAACCAATTTATTTCCAAATCAAATTCCAGAAAACAAACTTGCTAAAAATAATTCAATCCAGCTCGCATTGTTATTAGATACGAGCGGCAGTATGGATGGCTTGATTGATCAAGCAAAAAGCCAATTGTGGAAAATTGTGAATGAACTTGCAACCACTAAAAAAGATGGCAAATCAGTTGAACTGCAAGTTGCACTGTTTGAATATGGAAAACAATCGATCCCTGCGGATGAAGGTTATCTAAGAAATATTCTTCCTTTTACGCAGGATTTGGATAAAATATCCGACGAACTTTTTAAACTTAAAACTAATGGCGGTGATGAATATTGCGGTAGAGTAATTTTAAATGCAGTTGATAATCTGCAATGGAATAAATCTAATGACCAGTTAAAAATAATTTTTATTGCCGGCAACGAACCATTTACTCAAGGAAATATAGAATACAAAACAGCATGTAAAAAAGCTGTTAAAAATGGAATCATTGTAAATACAATTTTTTGCGGTAACTATGATGAAGGTATTCAAACAATGTGGAAAGACGGCGCAGATGTTTCTGATGGAAAGTATATGAACATTGATCAAAATGCGGAAATTGTTCATATAGAAGCACCGCAGGATGCTGATATAATTAAGTTGGGACAGCAGCTAAATAAAACTTATATAGCTTTTGGAAAAATCGGTAAAGAGAAAAAAGAAATGCAGTCTGAACAAGATGCTAATTCAATGAGTGTGAGTAATGAAGTTATGGTTCAAAGATCAGTAACAAAATCTGGTGGACAGTATAAAAACTCAACTTGGGATTTAGTTGATGCAAAAAAAGATGGTACACTAAAGATTGAAGAGTTGAAGGATGAAGAATTACCTAACGAAATGAAAAAGATGAGTGTGCAAGAAAGAAAAGCTTATATAGATAAAATGGAAAAAGAACGAGACGCAATTCAGAAAAAAATTATTAAATTAAACGAAGATCGCAGCAAATACGTTGCACAGAAAATACTTGAGAATAAGAATGATAATACACTTGATGCTGTAATGATTAAGACAATTCGTGAACAAGCAAAGCAGAAAAATTATTCATTTAGTAAATAACTCAAATGTCACACAGAGCTTGTCGAAGTGTGACCGTCATTCTTCGACAGGCTCAGAATGACAAAGGAATAGAATCAAATGAAAACCAAATCATTTATAATAATTTTAATAATATTCTTTTCTGTAAATATTTTTGCAGATGGATTCATTGTTATTCCACGCCCTAATCCATTACCAAATCCATTTCCAT
>JBDTRQ010000228.1:0-6463 GCA_039931535.1 Ignavibacteriota bacterium | reverse complement strand
ATAAATGACAGAGCAATTAACAAAAGAAACTTTTTTAACTAAAGTTTTTGATTACGAAAAAAATCAGGATTGGAAATTTAACGGCGAACTTCCTGCAATTATAGATTTCTGGGCTCCTTGGTGCGGACCTTGCAGAATGGTTGGACCCGTTCTTGAAGAAATATCCGAAGAGTACAAAGGAAAAATAAATATCTATAAAGTTAACACAGATGAAGAGCAGGAACTTGGTTCCGTTTTTGGAATCAAAAGCATTCCATCTATACTTTTTGTTCCAACTACCGGTCAGCCCAAAATGGCAGTCGGCGCACTTCCAAAAGAAGCTATAAAAGAAGCAATCGAAAAAGAATTATTAGTTTCTGTTTCTTAATTTTTTATAAGCCTCAATGAATTAACGCATCCTGGTAACGGGATGCGTTTTTTCTTTTAAATATTCCAAGGCTTCAAAGTTTTGGAACCCTCCAAAGGTTTAAAAAACGGATTAGCACCCTAAAAAATCTGCAAATATTTTTGTCAATAAGTAATATTTCTCTGCTATTATCACCGAAATATTATTTATTTCTTAGATTTTTAACTTTTATTTGGCTTTTTAATCATTATCTACAAGAATTGTTACGGTATAGTTTTTGAAAAATCAAATAAAACTATAAATTCTTACGGATAACTAAATAATAAATGTAAAATTACATCTAAGGAAAGTTTTATGAAAAAAATTATACTCTTATCAGCCCTGGTTTCTCTGATAATAGCTGGATGCTCTTCTGCTCCCGAAATTATTCAGAATACAAAACAACTTACTTATCTGTCAAATGGAATATGGCTCGGTATTTTACCATGTGAGGATTGTGATGAACTCGATTTCCAATTGAACTTAAAAGATGACTTTACATTTGTACAAAAACTTGTTTACAAAGGTAAAAGTGATGAACTTATTATCGATGAAGGTAATTGGAGTTTTGTTTCAGACTCGATAATTCATGTAGATGGTTCCAACGCTTCAAATCTATTTTTGATTGATGGGAAAAATCTTGTTCTGCTTAATGAAGATGAAAACATAAACCAATCTGCTTCAGGCAAAAAATATCTTTTGCATAAAGACCCAGCTACTGTAAAAGATATGCCAGTAGGTGAAGAAGTAAAAAGCGATAAACCCGTTGAGATACCTGTTGAGTTGAACGCACAACATTATCAGGATAAATTTTTAGCAGGTGTTGATTTTATTGCAAGAGGAAATGAGCCTAACTGGACTCTTGAAATTGATCTTGAAAAATCAATTAAGTTTGAAACAACTGATAACATAAAAATTACAACCCCTGCTGTTCAAGGAATTAAGGCTCAAGACTCAGACGTTACTTTGTATCGAACAAAAACTGAAAGCGGTGAACTTGTTGTGACTGTTATACGAGACAATTGCGAGGATAACATGTCGGGAGAAAAATTTCCGTACAAAGTAAGGGTAGAAGCAAAAGGTTCGAAAGATGAAAATTATCAAACGTATGATGGCTGCGGAAATTATTTATATGATAATCGTTTGTACGATATTTATGTTATGGAAGAGATGACCGGCATCAACTTTAAGAAAGAAAAACTAAAAGATGGTATGCCGCGGTTTGAATTTAACTTAGCTGATATGAGATTTAGCGGAAATGCAGGATGCAACACAATCGGCGGCAGTATAAATGTAGTTGGCAACAAAATAACTTTCGGCGCTTTAATGGGTACTTTAATGGCTTGCCCGAATATGAAGGTTGAAAAAGCTGTTATCGATGCACTCAATCAAAAAACAGTTACATATAGTATTGATAAAATGAAGCTTACTCTTGTTAGCGGTAAAACTAAAATGGTTTTAAAGAAGGTTGATTAGAGAAATCTAAAGATTGAATGATTAAAATATTTTAGGATTATTTTATTCAAGGGATACGATTAATCGTATCCCTTTTTTTGTTTGCTTGAAGGGATTAGAAAACTTTATTCCTTTTTAGTGAACATGACAAGTTTAATTTAATCGACAACATAATCATTCTAATCTGGTAAATAGGTTAATATTCACAATCGATTATCGGCATCTAAATTGTTGCTCATCAAAAAAAGACAGGTGAGAACATGCAACCATATAAAATAATTTTTCTGTTTTTCTCGTCCATCGTTCCCTTACTGCTTACAAATTGTTCCCCTTCACAAAACTCAATTCTTAACTTAAAACCTCAAACTGAAAATAATGAATGGTATAAAGGGAAAGAGATTGCTACTCTTGATAACGATTCAGTTGTTATTAAAATCTCATTTGATAGAAGTTTTAATAATGATTACTTGTTTGATGTAGATATTATAAATTATTCAGAAAAAAGAATATTAGTTGAACCGGAAAAATTCAGTTATAAAATGGCAAGCGGCTCGATTAAGAAAGGTGAAACCGTTGCAGAAGTAACCGCAAAGGATCCCGAAAAAGTTATATTTGAATTACAAAAACGTCAATTGATTCATCAAAATAACATGGAAACACAGGCAATGGTTTATTCGCTGGGATATTTTTTACAGTTTGCTGGACAAACAAAAGCATTAGTTACTCGCGATGTTGAATTGTCCCAGCAAATTGATAATCAAAGCCAGCGAATGAAAGAAGATGAATTGATTGATGATATCCAAAATAAAAATCTTAGCAACTCGCTTGATAACTCATCTTACGTTTGGGAAACTCTTGCATTGAGATAAACCACATTATATCCGTTTCAAAGTATTTCGGGTAAAGTTTTTTTCCCAATAAGTGAATTAGCAGAAACTCTTGAATTTAATTTCCCAATCGGAGGATATGAGCTTAAAATATTTTACAATCAAATAACAGACCCTCTTTATGAAAAATACGTTGACCCGAATTTATATTATTAATCCAAGCTTTTGGGGGCTTGGCATAATTACAAAACCATCTTAACAAATTCACTTGCTTTAAGTTTTGCAAAAATAATATCGCGAATAGCTTCTGAAGTAACATTAACTTTTAAACTTATACTAAAATAATTTCCTTTAGAGCTTACGTTTGATGATGCGATTTTATAATCCATTCCTTCAGCCACTTGCTCAATAACTTGCAGCATTTCATCAACATCAGTTCCGATTACTTTGTAATCCCAATCGCAAGGGTATTTTATATTTGGTTTGTTGCTGTTTGAGTCTAATAACATAATTGTATAGTCTAATATAGGTTTGAGATTCCCACCTTCGCAGGAATGACAAAATTATTAATCTTTGTTAACAAGAAATACACCAACTGTAATTATTAATCCGCTTAAAATCATCAGTAAGGTAATATTTTCTCTAAGAAAAATCCATGCAGTAATTACAGTAACAAATGGTTCAAAGTAAAGATAAGCACCAACCTTTGCTGATTCCATTTCTCGCAAAGCATAAGCCCAAATAACATACGCAACACCGCTGCAAAGTAAACCTAAAAATAAAATTGCAATCCATCCAACTGCAGAAAGATTAATAACGGAATTAATAGATGACCCACTAATTGTAAACGGAACAATAATAATTGCCATCATAATAAAAAGGTAAAGAATCGTCATCAATGGAGAATAGGTTAACGAGATTTTTTTATTTACCATCGAATAAATTCCCCAGGTAAAGGCACTTGAAAGCACGAGCAAATCGCCTTTATTTTTTATTAAATCTATGTTGAGAAGATTTCCTTTTCCAACAAGTAAGAGCAAGCCAAACGTTGCAACAATAATTCCCAATATTTTTAATGTATTTAATATTTCTTTGAAGAAAATCAAACCAAGTATTGCCATAAATATTGGCGCCATTCCAATTATCCAGCCTGTGTTTGATGCTGTAGTAAATTTCATTCCTGTTACTTGTATCCACAAATGGAAAACGGCAATTACAGCAAGCAGAAAAATGTAACCCTGACTTTTAAGATTAATTGTAAAATTTCTTTTTTGAATTAATGCAATTGTAAGCAAAAGTGAAATGGCAAGAATTAATCTCATAGAGATTATTGTTTCAGGAGTTAGTTCATCCAACAAGTATTTTGTAGCAATAAATGAAGCGCCCCAAAAAACAATTGCGATTAGCGGCAGCCAGATTATGTAAGATTTTGTATTAATAGATTTTCTTTTATAACAATAAACGTCATCCTGAGCGGAGACGAAGGATGAAAACTAACAGTTAACAAAAATGACTACCACTGTATCAAGACATTGCCAGTCAATGCGGCATTTTTTTATTTAGAATTTTCTGTTTTCTTTGCAGAAGAATAATTATTTAGGTCGTAATAAATCTCCTTATCAGGCACATCCATCTTTACTATTTCTACTTCCGCATCTGAATAAAATTGTGTTGCAAGTGTATCATGAAAATCTGAAAATACAACTACGCGCTTTATCCCTGCAGCGATTAACGCTTTTGCGCATGTTGTGCACGACATATTTGTAATGTATGCAGTCGATCCAACAATATTAACTCCGTGTTTTGTTGCTTGAACAAGCGCATTTATTTCTGCATGATTTGTGCGCACACAATGGTTATCAACAATTAAACAGCCATCATCTTCACAATGCGGCTGACCAGGAAGAGAGCCGTTATATCCAGTAGCGAGCACAAATCTATCTTTTACAAGTACACATCCGCAGTGCATACGTGGACAAGTTGCGCGCTCGGAAGCCAGCATTGCAAGTTTTAAAAAATATTTATCCCAGCTTGGTCTTTTATTTTCTGCCATTTAGTATTATCCAAATAATATTTAGAAATAGATATGAAAATTTATTGTTGTACGGGGCAAATATAGAGAGGCAACTGATTAAAATAAAAATTTAGTGAAACTATTTTACCTTATAAGAGCATCTTTGTTTACTGCGGTTTTTTTTTGCGCCCGCTGATGATGATGACTTTTTTAAATTTTACTGCTTCCGCAAATTCTGCATTTAGGGCTTGTTGTGAAATTAGATTCCTCACCCTGTTCGTCAAGGCGGACAGCATGACTAAATTGGGTTATGCAACACACCCTTTAGCCGTTTATACATTAGTGTTTGTTTCCCGCTCCAAATTACAATCTTGACAAAGGTATAAAATCTTTTGTGGCATTTGTTATTTCCAGTTTTTTAAGTTCAGTTTTTATTCTGTCCTTTATATTTCTTTTTCCTGTTAGATAGCTTATCATTTTTCCGCGATTAAAAATTACTGAGTAAAGATTTGCGCCAAGTAATTTGGCTTCTTCCATTTTGGAATTATACATCAAAAAATTAGAAAGGTCGCTTGCAAAAAAATCATACTTGGCAGCACAATCACCAACAGCATAAATATTTTGATCGGATGTTCTAAAATATTCATCAACCAAAATTCCTCTATCACGATCAAAAATAATTCCCAATTTTTCTGCAGCTTCAACATTCGGTCTTGAGCCGCTGCAGATCATAAGAAAATCACAATTAATTATTTCATCGTTGCTAAGTTTAATTCCAGTTACGGCATCAACACCGATAACACTTTTTATCTTCGCATCCACAATTACTTTACCGCCAACATTTTCAATAACTTCTTTTACTTTATTGCTTGTATCGGAACCAAAAGACGAGGGCATAAGCCTTTTAGATTTTTCAATAATCGTTACGTGTTTGCCTGCGCGTAAAAGTTCATCACACAACTCAACACCAATATAACCGCCGCCGTAAATAACAATATCATCAGCTTTAAGCGCTTCTTTTTTAATCTTAAGTAATTGCTCTGGATCTTTAATGATAAGCAAAACACCTTTTTTTTGTATTCCCTCAATCGGCGGTTCTATTGCACGAGAGCCGTTGGCAAGAACAAGTTTTTCGTATTCAATTGTTTTTCCGCTTTTTAGATGAAGCACATTATGATCTTTTTTTTCAATATCATCATAAAAAATATTTAGCATTTGATTTAATCCGGCAGAAACAGAGTTGATAAGTTCTTCAATAATATTATTCTGCTTATCGGTTTTTACTACTGCAATACTTTTGTCTGTATAAGTATGTCGTGCGGATAAAGTACAAACGAGTGCGGGTTCTCCATTGCCGGCAATAACAATATTATATTTTTCCATAGCAAACTCCATTAAATCAATTAAACACAATTTTGTTTACGATTATTGAAACCGGAGTGATAAAGAGTTGTAACTCAAAAGAAGCGGAGAAAAAACATTATAGAGATTGATTTAAGTTAAAACCGATTTCCGGTTTCAAACCTTTTTTGAACTTCCTCAAAAACTTATCATATAATAAGCGCACAGTTGTAATATAATCTTTTTATGATCAATAGCAAGTTGATAAACATCCTACTGATCAAAAATCACAAAAATTTTGTGGTTATCGCAAACAGAAAAAAATTAATTAAATTAAAAATTATTAAAACCATTTTTTATGTTTGAAATATAAAGCCATTAGCCCGCCGCAAACAATAACAATGCCCCAAAACCCCCACGGATACATCCACTTAATTTGCA
>JBDTRQ010000227.1:0-8165 GCA_039931535.1 Ignavibacteriota bacterium | reverse complement strand
AGCATACATCTTTACATCTGAAACTAAATTGTACGGACTATCCAAAAAGGATATTAATGCAAGATTGCTCATTAAAAAAATAACAGAGTAGGCTAAAAAACCGAGTAGCAAATATTTTAAACTTCTTAAGGGATAATCTAAAAACTTTGGAAGTTTTAATCTGCGTTTGAAAATCTTTTCACCAAAATCTCCAATCAATTCTGAAATAAATCCGATTGGACAAAACCAACTGCAAAATGATTTTCCAAAAGTTAGTGACATCAAAACAATCGCGAGAAAAATAAAAAATCCTGCAGAATGTGCAGAATGAATTTCTCCCGTTGTTAAGAAAAGATAAAAACTCATAAATGAACTTATCGGAAGAAATCCATCAACGCCAGGCGGGCGTGAGTAAAACGCAGCAGCTCCATTTGTTTCTAAGTATTGATTAAAAAGATAAAACTCAATTCCAATCCAAACACAAAGCGCAGCAAAAACTGATTGAATAATAAATCTTGTTTTCTGTATCCCCTTTTCATCATTACGGATTAATTTCTTTTTCTCACTCATCGTATTACAAAATTAAATTCTAAAAATATCTTTTAAATAGTTCCAATTTTATTTAAGGTTTTTTCTTTAAACTTGTCAATGGTTTCGGCACTAAGCATTTCAAGAGCTTTAGCCCGCAACTCTCCCCATTGATCATGCACAGGGCATGGTTTTTCTGGAGTACATTCAGGGAATCCGAGCACACAACTGTTAAAACTTTCTAATCCATCAATTGCTTCCACAATGTCTATTAATTTTATTTTTGATGGATGCATTGCAAGTTTAAATCCACCTAACTTTCCTTTTTTGGATTCGATAATTCCACTTTCGGTTAAGCTTTGCAAAATTTTAGAAATAAACTCTTTTGGTATGTTTAGTTTTTTTGATACTTCTTCCGCAGGACATACACAATCGTAGTCTCGAGTTGCAAAAAAAAGTACAGCTTGCAATCCATATTCACATTTTTTAGAGAAAAAAACCGTCATAATTAAAACAGATTAAATTGTCTGATTAAAATTAACCAGAATGATTTTAACAATCAATATTAAAATGTGTGATATTTTGATTATGAGTGCAAAATGATCAAAAATCTTTTTTCTTAAAGGATTTTAATCCCCAGAAGGTTGGAATGATGAGCCATAAAAACAGAAGTGAAAAAGAAATAATAATACCCAATGCACTGCCGAAAAATTTATGAAACAATGCGCCGGTGTAACCCATCAATGCAGAAATATCAAAATTTAAAATGAACATTATTCTTCCCAAATCAATCGGGTTTAACAAACTAATTGCAAGCACAATATTTTCTATCGGATAATCACGGAAATAATAAATTACAAACAAAACAATTCCATCATAAGCAACGGAAAGTAAAAGCCAAATAATTATTGCAAAACCTAATCCGCGCGATTTATCTGAAAATTTTATTCCAATTAAAAACGATATCGATGTAAAAATAAAAGTTAGTGCCGCCCCAACAATCAGCAGCAGTATAAAACTTTCGAACGTAAAGTTTGCATAACCATTTAAAATAAATCCAAGCAGTGTACCGATTAAAAATCCAGCCGCTAACGGAATTGAGTTGCCAAGATACAAACCGATAAATAATGATTTACGATCGATAGGCTGGCAAAGAACCATTTGAATGTAATCGTTTGAATTGTAAACGTAAATCGTTCCAAAGATTATGCTTACAAGCGGAATGACAATTAAAACAATATTCATCAAACTTAAAATTGCTCTGCTGTTATCCTCTCCAAAATTTAAAAGTAAAAATGATGTTAGTAAAAAGAATGCAGAATAAATTAATATCCACTTACTTCTAAAAGCATTGCTTAGTTCAAATTTTATAATTTTATAAATTAATTCCATGCAGATTCTTCACTCATCAAATTTGCAATTGCTTTTTCTAATTTGCTTTCACCCTTGTAGGTAAGCAGCGAAAGTACGCTTCCATTAAATTTTATTTTACCGTCTATCAAAAAGATAATATGATCGGCAAGCTCTTCTATTTCACTCATTATGTGTGAAGTTAAAATTATTGCTTTATTACTTTTTCTTTCTTCGATTATAATTTCTTTAAGATTGTTACTTGAAACAGGATCAAGTCCCGCAGTTGGTTCATCTAAAATTATTATTGATGGATTAAACATTAACGAAATAACTGCACTAACTTTTTGTTTATTTCCGCCTGAAAGATTTTTAATTTGCTTATTCATTTCTGGAGATAAGTTTAGGGCATCAATTAATTTTGGATTGGGTTCGATGTTTAAACTTCTAAGATCACAAACCATTTTAATAACTTCTCGTACTGTTAAGTTGTCCGGAAAACTTGCAGCTTGCGGCATGTAACCGATTTCTTTTCTATAAAGATATTCACCCAAAATTGATTTATTATTAATTAAAATATCACCACGATTCGGTTTTACTAATCCAAGAATAGATTTGATAATCGTAGTTTTACCGGAACCGTTTGGACCAACAATAGCGGTAACTTTCCCACGTTCAACATTGAATGAAATATTTTTCAATACTTCAAACTTGCCAAAACTTTTTTCTAATTCTTTAATTTCAATCAATTGATTTTCCTCAGCACTGGATTTTTATCAACAAGTGTTTCGGGAGTTAAAGATGGAAAAACGCTTTCCGCAATATCGAGTAAATCAATAAACAAACTATTAATTAAAACGAGTGCCGGCTTTTGCTGTTCAACCATAATTGAATACAGTTTTACAGGTCTGTAAGGCAAATCACCTATTCCGTTTTTATCAAGATCATATCCTGTGTATTTGCTGTAGTAATTTTTATCAAACATGTTAAAATTTTGCCGGCTGTTTGTGGATAGATCAAATGTGTTCGATAGAAAATCATTTTTAGAAAAAGTATTATTTGTAGAGTTTGCCATTAATTTTATTGCCCAGCCGTTTCTATCAAAAATATTATTTTTAAATTCAGATTTGCTGCAGCCTTCTATATAAATTCCAGTTGTATTTTCTAAAAATTTGTTACTGTCAATTCTGCTTTCAGAAATATCCTTTAATAAAAGCCCGTATGAAGCAGGACCCCAATTATTATTAAAAGTATTTTTATTCATCACAACATTTTTTGTGTACATAACTGCAACTCCGGCGCCGTTGAACTCAAATCGATTTTCCGAATATGTACAGCCATCGGAAAACATAAAATGCAACCCGTAACGCAAATTATTTCTGCTGTGGTTTTTTTCTATCAATGCATCTTTAACAAACTCAAGATAAATCCCATCCCGGTGCCCGCTTATTTGATTGTTAATAATGCTTATGTTTTTACAATTCCAAAGATGGATCCCATTTCCGGAAGATGTTTCGCTTTTACCATTTGATTTAATAAAATTATTTTTAATCAAACATTGTTTTGCTTTTGCAAGATAAATTCCGAAGAAATTACTGTAAAATTTGCAGTCGCTAACTTCACAATCCTTTACATTTTCTAATCGTACTGCTGCATTTTCTTTAAGATAACTAACACCGGCATTTTTAAATATTATCCCACTAATAAAAACTGAATCGGAATGAATAGTAAAAATTTCAAATTTTCCTTCACCATCAATTGTCGGATAATCTTTTCCAACAATCTTTAATGGCTTATCTATAATAATATTACCTTCTGCATAATAATCTTTGCTGATAATTATTTCATCATAAGGTTTTGATATTGTAATTGCTTTTTTTATTGAGTTGATGGATGAATTTTTATCCACTACAATTTTATCAGCGAGTAAAAATGTTGAAGACGAAAAAATAAAAAGCAGAGGTAGTATAATGTTAAAACGAAAACTCATTTTACATTTCTTTAACAAGTCCAAACAGATCTTTCCAGGTAACTAAATCACCACCAAATTCTTTTTGCAGTTTATCATACTGTTCCTGATTTTCAACAGCGAGAACATTTAATCCCATTGGACTGCGCAGTTCATCATTTTTTAGATATAATGCTCTTTCTGCATCGATAATATTTCCGGGATTTGCATAATTGCCAACCCAAACGGAAGTATAATTATCTTTACCAATTTTTTGATTATCCAAATATCCAACCAAACATTCGATTGAATCAAAAATAAATCGCTTACCTTTATCAGTAACTAATTCTGCACCATATCTTTTATCCATAACAATCATTTTACAAAATCCACATTCATCTTCGCCGTAATTAATTGGTTGCGGCTGTTTACTGCATGCAGAAAAAACGATAGCAAAAAATGTTAGTATGAAAAATAATTTATGCATTAACCTTTTCTCTTTTTAAAGCTTTGGAGTTATAGTAAAGTGCAAATACAGTAAGCAAAATGGAAATCAGAATAATTATTGTTCCAATTGCAGGGAGCGAAACAGCATTAATATTTAATAATTGTTTTGAACCAATTAACGGTGGCTGATATGTCATTCCCGGAACTTTTATAGGAGCGTTTGGATTTAACTGATGTCCATAATCAAATTCCCACATATAAAAATCATACAATCCTACTGCGCCAAGAATTAAAAAAAGTATAAGCCAGATGTAAACTAATTTTGGTTTTTTGAGATAAGCATTTAACAATCCAAACAAAATCATAAATACAATTAAGTAAGGCATAATTTTTAATTCGGGAATCGTTTCGGGGTCAATAACTTTCATTCCGATGTAGTGATTTAAACCGTTTATACTTTGTAAATCATTTGGTTTCAATCCGGAAACTTGATCCACCCAGATTCTAATTCCCAGTCCTTCGGGATACTGCGGTGCATGTAAATCTATGCTCCAAAGAGGAAAGAAAAATGTTAGTACTAATAAAATCGAGGCAATAAATAACATCACTCTTGTTTTTGTAACCATCATAAACCTTTTAAAAAATTTGGAGGAATAAAATTATTCCTCCAAAAAAATATAAACTAATTACCCAACGAAAAAGAAATTGGAATATTGGAATTAGCTGGTGAAACACGCACATATCCTTGCATCTCCTGATGAAGCGCAGAACAAAAATCTGTACAGTAGAAAGGAACGATTTCAACTTTTTTGGGTTCCCATTTAATAGTTCTTGTTGCGCCAGGCATTACAAGTAATTCCGAATTATTAAATCCTTTTACTGCAAAACCGTGCGGAACATCCCAATCCTGCTCTAAATTTGTAACGTGGAAATAAACCACATCGCCTACTTTTATTCCTTCAATATTATCTGGAGCAAAGTGACTACGAATAGCTGACAGATAAACGTGAACTTCATTTCCTTTACGTTCGACTCGCGCATCTTTTTCACTTTTAATTGCGTAAGGATTTCCGTTGTCTTCAATCTTGTAAAACTTTACAGAATTTTTCATTATTAAATCTGCTGGAATAGCCTGTGCATAATGCGGTTCGCCAACGGTTGGAAAATCAAGTAACAATTTCATTTTATCACCGCTAATATCTATCAACTGAGATGATTGAGTTAACTCTGGACCTGTTGGCAAGTATCTATCTTTAGTTATCTTGTTCAGTGCGATAACATATTTACCATAAGGTTTTTTACTGTCTCCGCCCGGCACACATAAATGTCCTGTCGAATAATAAGTTGGAATACGATCAACTACTTCCCACGTACCAAGTTTCCACTTAACAATCTCTGATGAAATAAATGCTGATGTATATGCATAACCATTTCCATCAAATTCTGTGTGCAATGGACCAAGACCCGGATCTTTAACTTCGCCGGCAATAACTGCATCGTATTTTAGAATTGGAATTCCGTTTAAATCACCATCAAATTGTTTGTCTTCAATTGCTTTTAACATTTTTGTAAATGAGTGAACAGGAATAACCGTGGATAATTTTCCACCTGCAACTATGTACTCGCCGGATGGATCAACATCTACACCATGGGGTGATTTAGGAGTTGGCAGATAATAAATCATTCCAGGACAATCTTTTGGATCAAGAACTTTTACTTCAGTCTTTTTTTCTGATATAGCAACTTGAGTTTTTTTATCAACGTGATTTTGATAATACTCTGTAGTATAAGTTTTAGCTTTTCCTTCTTTAAGATATTGCTCTGCTTTTACCCAGTTAACTGCAGCAACAAAATCTTTATCATTTTTTGATGCGTTAATTTCTAAAAGTGTATTAGCCTGCTCGCTGTTATAGCATGTAAAGAAAGCCCAATCGTGCGATGGGCCTTTACCTGCGTGTGCAAGATCGTAATCCAATCCTGGGACCAAAATCTGAAATGCCAAATTCATTCTTTCAGTTGCTGGATCAAGTTTGATAAAGCTCAATGTGCCTTTAAAATTTTCTTTGTACGAAGAAATTGGAACATCGCTTTGTGGTATAGGTACACTAAATCTTGTTGAGGCAATTATATATTCCGTATTTTCTGTTACAAACGGGGAACCATGATTACCCGCAGAATTTGGTATTTCAAGAATTTCTGTTGTTTCAAATTCTTTTAAGTCAATTTTTGCAACGCGCGGGGTGTTGTTTCCATTAATAAAAATAAATCTTCCATCAGGCACGCCATTTGTCATTGATAATTCCGGATGATGCGCATCATCCCAAGGAACAAATCCGTAAGAAGTGTTTAACATAACTTTTGTTTCCTCGGAGTAGCCGTATCCTGTTTCAGGGTTTTGAGAGAAAACAGAAATTGTTTTGAAATGTCTTCCGGAAGGTAAACCATAAACCGAAAGCTGACCGCTAAATCCGCCCGAAGCAAACATATAAAATTCATCATAAGTACCAGGCGCAACATACACTTGTTCAGCTTCATTGCCAGACATCGTACTTTTTGATTGATTACATCCAGAATAAATTGCCGCAAACGCAAATAAGATTCCAAGAGCAATGAGCACATTTTTTTTAGAAAGATTTTTCATAAGCCTATCCTTTTATGATTGGTTATTTTTCGTTTACAACTTGTCTAAAGTAATCTAACATTGCCTTAGCATCATCAATGGTTAGATTTTGATTAGGCATTGTAGTCATATATTCTGCCAATAATTTTTTTGCTTCAGGATGTTTTTTGTAGTTCTCTTCAGGATTTAACATAAAATTAATTATGTATTCAGGTGTTCTTCTTTTTGTAATATCTCTTTGTGCAGGACCAACATATCTCTCATCAAGTTTATGGCATGCAGAGCATTTTGTATCAAAAATCTCTTTACCTCTTGCAACAAGTTTTGGATCTATTGGTGCTAATTCAATTTTCTGTTTGATAGGACCAAAACCGTTTTCTAATTCAAAAGCCGAGAGATCTCCCTGCCCAGTTTTTTTTGTATCGTTATTCTTAGCCTCATCTTTTGAACCACTATCACCACAAGAGATTAAACCCAGCGAAGTGATAATAAAAAATAAACTCAAATATTTAATAACACTAAATTTTTTTCTTTCTGCTTGCATAATTCTTCCTTCTTTATTTTTTGATTTAATAATACTTCTTAATTTAATATTTGGAAAGGTTTGAAACGAAATTTTTATTGACAAAGTTTATAATCAGATTTTATTCTCTAATTTAAAATATAAAGTTGCTGATTAATTACCAACAAGATTTTTAAACATTTTACAATCATATCACTTAATCATCGTTAACAACATTTTTGATTTCACCACTGCTATTAATCCATGTGGAATATTGGGCGGCATTACTAAAATCTCTCCCGCTTTAACATTGTATGGATTTCCACCAATCTTAATTTCCATTTCACCATCAACTATATAAACAACTGCTTCAAACGGTGATGTGTGTTCTGTTAATGATTCATCCTTATCAAAAGCAAACAGAGTAATATTTCCGTTTGGTTTTTTAAGTATTTGTTTACTTACAATGGAACTGTTTTGATAACTGATTGCATCAATAAGTAATTCTTGATTTATTGTTTCTGACATATTTCTCTCCAGATAATAAAAATATTAATGTTTAAAAATTACCTGCTTATACAGATAAAATAATTTATCCACATTGAAGTTATTCATTAATCGTAACAAATTCCTTGACATAAGTCAGAACCCTTCAATTATTAATGTTGCACAATTAATAATTCCATTATTATCTTTCGATTGATTTTTTAACTAAATGAAACAACAATGGTTTTAGCCCAAAGTAAAGTTAATATTATTTACGGCGCAATAATATTTCTGTGTTTAATGCC
>JBDTRQ010000226.1:0-4335 GCA_039931535.1 Ignavibacteriota bacterium | reverse complement strand
ATCATTAGCGATGATAACAAGAATACTTTTACTTTTTTCAATCTCGCTTATTGTAAAATTAACAGCACCATTCTTTACTGTTTTTGGATTAGGAATTTCAGGCAGAGATTTAATTCTTATCGGCGGTGGATTGTTTTTACTTGCAAAAAGTACCTTGGAAATCCATTCAAAGTTAGAAGGCGAAGAGGAACATCATGAAATAAAAGCAAAGGTTTCTTTTTGGGGAGTAATTGTTCAAATACTTTTGCTCGATATTGTTTTCTCACTTGATTCTGTAATCACTGCGGTGGGAATGGCAAATGATCTGGCAGTAATGATTATCGCTGTTATAATAGCAGTTATTTTTATGATGTTTTTTTCCGGTTCGATAAGCGAGTTTGTAGAAAATCATCCAACAATAAAAATACTTGCGTTAAGTTTCTTGTTACTGATAGGTTTCTCTTTGATTGTTGAAGGTTTACATCAACACATACCCAAAGGATACATTTACTTTGCAATGGCGTTTAGTATTTTTGTAGAAGTTCTGAATTTAAAGATGCGCAAAAAGAAACCTGTACCGATAAAACTGAGAAAAGAAATTCCGGGAAAGTGATTTATTTTGTAGAGACGCATCACGATGCGTCTCTACAATGTTTAAAAAGAAAGGCTACAAACCAAACAACACAGTTAACTTAAATTCCATAGCACTTATTCCGCGCGAATTAGAAATGAAGTGATCAGTTGTTGTTCCAGTCACAGGATCCGTATCATCATTAATGTTTGTATAATTATCCAATCTTGTGTGTGAAGTTACATTATCAATCTTATATTCTTTGCCTGCAAAGTTTAAAAGATGATATTGAATGTTTGCATCCAATTTTATTCCTCCCAAACTAAACACAACTCCAACTCCTGCTCCAAGTCCAACTCTTGTGGCACTTGCTAAATCTTTTTTACCACTTGGAACGCCAGCTACTCCTGTAAATTCAACATCGCCGGAAAAAGTATTTAGTGCAACAAATCCCTGCACATACGGAGTAATTGGAGAGAGCGGAATATTTATTGGAAATTCCGGTCCAATTTTCATCGAAACAATTCTTTGTGAATTTTTAATTGTTCCACCGCCTGATTGAACATCACCATCACCGCTAAAGGTTGTATAACCAACTTCACCAAAAGCATTCAAAAATAAAATTCCAACTCGTGCTTTGGCGTGAAAATTTATTCCAGATTTCATTCCATATTTTGTTCCATTATAGAAATCAGTTACTGAACCGCCATAATCATCGGTTGGAACAGAATAACCCAAGCCGCCGCCAACCTGCAGTGTTATTTGTGCTGAAGTTTGTGTGTTTAAAACAAGAACAAATAATGCAGACAGCAATATAGAAAAGTATAATTTTTTCATTCGATCCTCTTTGAATTATGTTTATACCATAAATTTAGGAAAAAATCTATCATATTTAAACACAAATTATAAAATTGATTGCAAGAAATTCAGTTGCTATTTTTGACTATATGAATTCAAAAAAATACAATAATACTAAGCTTGCAATAGGGATTGGTAAAACAGTAATAAGTTTTGTTTTAATTTATCTTTTTATAGCCTTAGGATATAGTCTAACTCTTCAAAACTATATTCAAAACTATATTCAAAATTTTACAGAAAATTCCTACTTAGTTTTTTTATTTTTTATTTTTACGATTGGAATATTTAGCTCAATATTATTTATGCCAATTAATATTTATACAGGATTTTATCTTGAGCACAAATACAACCTATCAAATCAAACTTTTTACAAATACTTTATTGAGAATGTAAAATCAATGTTAGTTGGATTAGCTATCGGCATTCCAATTTTGTTGTTATTCTTTTTTGTATTAAATCAATTTGGTGATTTGTGGTGGTTGGTTTTTGCTTCTGCAATGTTTTTAATTTCGGTTGTGCTTTCACAAATCTTTCCGATAGTTATACTTCCAATCTTTTATAAAATTCTTCCATTAGATGATGAAGAATTAAAAACAAGAATAAGCAATCTTGCAAAAGGTGCAGGAATAAAAGTAGAAAATGTTTTTACTTTTGATATGAGTAAAAATACCAAAAAGGCAAATGCAGCTTTTACAGGATTAGGAAAAACAAAACGCATAATTCTTGGTGATACTTTGTTAAACAATTATTTAAAAGATGAAATTGAAACTGTAATTGCTCACGAACTTGGTCATTACAAATACAAGCATATTATAAAAAATATTTTATTCGGAACAGTATCAAGCTTTATAACCTTTTTTATTATATCAATTCTTTATAAAAATTCTTTAAGCTGGTTTGAATTTGAAAGCATAACACAGATTGCTGCACTTCCGCTGTTAAGTCTATGGGCAATGATAATCGGATTAATTCAATCACCGATTGGAAATATACTTTCAAGAAATTATGAATATGAAGCAGACAGATATGCAATAGAATCCACTCTAAAACCTGAAAGTTTTATCAGTACGTTAAATAAATTAACAGATCAAAACTTGGGTGATAGAGAACCGCATCCATTTGTAGAATGGTTTTTCTATTCGCATCCATCAATAAAAAATAGAATTAATGCAATTAAAATCTTTACAAAAGAAAAAAATATTGCTGAAGTAGAGTATAGACCTGAAAGGGCGAATTAATTAACATAGGACGAAGTCCTATGAATTAGAACTAAGCAGTGGATAGCCCTGAAAGGGCGGATTAATTAACATAGGACGAAGTCCTATGAATAAGAACTAATTCTTAAAAAAAGTCCTGAAAGGACGTAATAATAATGGGACAATCGTTAGTAAAAAATTATATTCACATAATATTCAGCACCAAACATCGTGTACCCATGATCTTGGAAACAATTGAAAATGAATTGTACTCATACATCGGTGGTATTTGCAAAAGTTTAGAATGTTATCCTGTTAAAATTGGCGGCTACTTAGATCACATTCATATATTATGCTTGTTATCAAAAAAGATCCCGCTGATGAAATTATTAGAGGAAGTAAAAGCACATTCATCAAAATGGATTAAGACAAAAGATGATTCACTTAAAAACTTTTATTGGCAAAATGGTTACGGCGCTTTTTCCGTAAATCCTTATGAAATTGATAGAGTTATTTTATACATTGAAAATCAAAAAGAACATCATAGAAAGAAAAATTATCAGGATGAGTACAGGGCTTTTCTTAAAAAGTATAAAGTTGATTATGATGAGAAGTATGTTTGGGAATAGTGGTTATATCGCCCTTGCAGGGCTTAATTATAAGCTCTGCTTTCTCAGGACTTCGTCCTGAGTTGGTGAAATCGCCCTTTTAGGGCTTAGAAACTTTTTTTAGAATTAATAAAAATTAGATGGATAAATATTGATTACATACATAAAAATATTTTTTATTGTAATTCACACACTTATTTGCTCGACCTTTGGTCTAATCGTAATATTTTTGGACAGGAGTTTTACGCTTTATCATTATTTAGCAAAAGTTTTTCCACTCGGTATTTTGATAATTTCGGGTATCAAAGTTAAAGTTACTGGTCTTGAAAACATTGATAGAAAAGCTGTTTATGTTTTTGCGTCCAATCATTCAAGTCATCTTGATATTACAGCTTTGCAATGGGGTGTTCCAAATCGTTTAAGTATGATTTTTAAAAAGGAACTTGCCCGTATTCCGTTTTTTGGATGGCAGCTTTATTTGGGACCGTACGTTGTTGTTGATAGAAAAGATCCAAAAGCTGCAATGAACAGTTTGATAGAAGCAAAAAAAGTTATGGATGAAAAGAAAATATCCGTGCTTGTTTTTCCTGAAGGTACAAGAAGTGAAACCGGTGAAGTTCATTCTTTTAAACGCGGTGCTTTTTATCTTGCATCGCATAGCGGATATCCTATCGTACCAATTACAATAAACGGAACAAAAAATGTTTTGCCAAAGGGAACATTTAAACTCAAAAGCGGAACTATTTATTTACATTTTGATAAGCCAATCCCAACTGATAATGTCAAAACAAAACAAGATGAACTTGAGTTAATGGAAAAAGTTAGAAATATTATTATCAGCAATCAAAAGGAATACAATTAATGGCAGTAACAAAAAAAGATGTTGAAAAAATTGCTGAGCTTGCGTATCTAAAATTTTCTGAAGAAGAATTAGAAAGTTTTACACCGCAGATGAATGAAATTTTAAATTACATGGAAAAACTAAACGAACTTGACACAGAAAATGTAGAGCCGCTTTCCCATCCGGTTGAGCAAACAAATGTTTTTAGAGATGATGAATTAAAAAGTTCAATCACAACAGAAGAAGCATTAAAAAATGCGCCTGAAAAAGATGAGCATCATT
>JBDTRQ010000225.1:0-8340 GCA_039931535.1 Ignavibacteriota bacterium | reverse complement strand
TCGTGCCAGATTTTTAATATGTGTTTTCAAAAAGTAACCCTAATAATATTTTTGAAACAGATCACTACTGTTATCAAGCAGCAAAAATTATTCCCACATAAAGAATTTATTTTTTGATAGTTTTAGACTCGACAAGGTAAAAAGGAAATAAAAATATAAATCAAATTTACTGATTGTAAAAATTATCGCGAATAAATTGACACCAGTTTTGTCTAATGTACTTAACAATGAATTAATTCCTATACAAGTGCTTTTCAAATTAAAATTAATTTTTCTTACTTAGATTTTCATTTCTGATTTCTTTAACTTCAATTAACACTTACAAAAATTGTTTTGTCACACTGAGCGAAGCCGAAGTGTGAATTTACTATATACTCTCAGTCTTCGACTTCGCTCAGACTGACATTGTCAGTTGAAAATTTTTCATTTTTCATTTTTAATTTATTTGATATACGATGTCTGACTTTATTCATCTTCACAATCATACTCACTACAGTTTACAAGACGGCGCCTGCACTGTTGATGGTTTAATCAATGCAGCCAAAAAACATAATATGAAATCAGTTGCAATAACTGATCACGGTGTTATGTATGGAGCGGCGGAGTTTTACAACAAAGCAAAAAAAGCTGGCATTAAACCTATCATTGGAATGGAAGCTTACATTGTTGTTGAAGGAAGTCGTTTTGATAGAGCCAAAGCTGAAGAAGCTAACAACAAAAAGAAATCTAAACACTACAATCACTTAATTTTGCTTGCAAAAAATAAACAGGGTTACGATAATCTTTCTCGTCTTTCCACACTCGGACATACAGAAGGTTTTTATTATAAACCTCGTATTGATATGGAATTATTGGAGAAGTATAAAGAAGGATTGATCTGTACAACTGCATGCGCCGGCGGAGTAGTATCAACTCATCTTGTAAACGGCAATTATGAAAAAGCTCGCACTGTTGCAAAAAGGTTTAAAGATATTTTTGAAGAAGATTTTTATTTAGAGATTCAAGATCACGGAATGGATGTTGACAAATATGTTCTTGATGGTATGCCAAAGCTTTCTAAAGAATTGGGAATCAAACTTGTCGCAACGAACGATTGTCATTACATCGAACCTGAACATGCACTTGCTCATAATATTCTGTTGCTTCTGTCTGATAAAAACGGTGCGGATTATACTCAATTAAGATACGGAACTGATCAAGTTTATTTTAAATCATCCGATGAGATGACAAAACTTTTTAAGAAGTATAAAGGTTCTATCGAACACACGCTTGAGATTGATGAGAAAGTAGATCTAAAACTTGATTTTGAGGGACATCACTTTCCAAACTTTCCTATTCCAAAAGAATCAAAAGCAAAAAATCTTGAACAGTATATGGAATTGCTTGCGAGACAGGGTTTAGAAAAAAAGTTTAAGACCATCACACCTGAAATTGAAGATCGATTTAATTTTGAAATTAAAACAATTAATGAAATGGGTTTTCCCGGATACTTTTTAGTTGTTGCTGATTTTATTAACGCCGCTAAAGATAGACACATTCCTGTTGGACCCGGAAGAGGAAGCGCTGCAGGTAGTATTGTTGCGTACGCTTTGGGAATTACGAATGTTGATCCGTTAAAATATGGTTTATTGTTTGAAAGATTTTTAAATCCTGCAAGAAGATCAATGCCCGATATTGATGTTGATTTTGCTGATGATCAGCGTGGTGATGTAATTGATTATGTACGCGAAAAATACGGTACAGAATGCGTTAGCCAGATAATTACTTTTAATAGATTATCATCCAAAGCTGTATTGCGTGATGTTGCTCGTGTTTTGAAAATTCCAATTCCTGTAGTAAATAAAATCACAAAATTCATTCCATCCAAGTTTGGCAAAGTTTATTCGATTGATCAAGCGTTGGCAGAAGTGCCCGATTTGAAATGGGTAAAAGAATCAAACGAAACTGATATTCAAAATCTAATTAAGTACGCAAAGGTTTTGGAAGGAATGAATCGAAACGCTTCTAAGCACGCGGCTGGTGTTGTTATCACTCCTGATGAAGTTAGCAAATATGTGCCGCTTGCAAACGCTGTTTCTCAGCAGGATATCGTAACGCAATACACGATGAAAGATATTGAGAACGCAGGTTTGCTTAAGATGGATTTTCTTGGATTGCGCACGCTTACAATTATTCGTGATTCAATTGATATGATTAAGAAAAATCATAAAGTGGAGATTGATATTGATAACGTTCCACTTGATGATGAAAAAACTTTTGGACTTTTTGCGAAGGGACAAACAACAGGCGTGTTTCAGTTTGAATCTGGCCCGATGAGAGAATATTTGAAACAGCTTCATCCAACCACTTTAAATGATCTTGCAGCGATGAACGCCTTGTACCGTCCGGGTCCAATGGAATTTATAGATGATTTTATTGATAGAAAGTTTGGAAGAAAAGAAGTTAAATATTCAAGTAAAATTCTTGAACCAATATTAAATGAAACTTATGGAATTATAGTTTATCAGGAACAAGTTATCCAGATTGCAAATAAAGTTGGCGGAATGAGTTTAGCTGACGCTGATTTACTGCGCAGAGCGATGGGTAAAAAAGATCTTAAGGTAATGGAAGATCAAAAAGTAGTTTTTGTTGATGGAGCAATAAAAAATGGAGTTGATAAAAAAAAGGCGCTCGAAATTTTTGAAACGATATTTAAGTTTGCCAACTACGGATTTAATAAAAGCCATGCTGTTGCGTACAGTTTGATTGCATATCAAACAGCGTATCTTAAGGCGCACTATCCAGCAGAGTTTCTTGCAGCCAACTTAAAAAATGAATTTGAAAACACAGATAAAGTAACAAAGTTTTTAGAGGATTGCCGTAAACTAAAAATAGAAGTTCTTCCGCCGGATGTAAATAATCCATCTTTACATTTTGAGGCTGAAGACGGCAAAATAAAATTTGGGATGTCTGCAATAAAAAATGTTGGCGTGCCTGCAGTTAAAGAAATTATCAATGCAAGAAAAAATTTAAACAGAAATTTTACAAGCATTTTTGATTTTTGCGCAAATACAGATAACAGAATTGTTTCTAAAAGGGCGTTAGAAGGTTTAGTTCTTGCGGGTGCTTTTCATTCTATAGCAAAAATCCGTGCACAACTTTTTGAAGTGATTGAAAATGCTCTTGATTACGCTCATAAAATTCAAAATTCTAAAATGCTCTCAAGCGATTCATTGTTTGGTGAATCAGAAGAAGTGTTACTTAAAGAACCTGATTTACCAAACATAAAACCATGGACTGAAAAAGAATTTCTTGCGCACGAAAGAAAAGTAATTGGATTCTATCTTACTGCACATCCGTTAAGGCGATATGAATTGGAATTTAATTCTTTTGCCTCGATTCATCTCGGTGAAACAGAAGACTTAGTTGAAAAAGCTGATGTTAGAGTTTGCGGCGTTGTAACTGAGCTTAAAACCAAGTTTGATAAAGCGGGCAGAACAATGGCGTTCTTTAAACTTGATGATTTAACTGGAAGCTGTGAGTGTTTAATGTTTTCAAAAGCATATGAAGAATACGGAAAATTTATTGATGATGAGGAAGCGGTTTTTGCTGTCGGAAATCTTGAAAGCAGCGGTGATGCTGTTAAGATGCAGGTTAATAAAGTTATCCCTATGAAAAAAATTGCTAACGAACTTACAGAGAGTTTAAAAATTCAGATAAGCAAAGAGAAAATTAATTCTGAAAAATTATTTGATTTAAAAAATATTCTGCAAAGCAGTGAAGGAAGCATTCCGGTTTTTATTAATCTTACGCAAAACGGAATTGATAAAGGTAAACTATTTACATTGGAAGAAATTAGAGTTAAGATAAATTCGGAATTTTTAAAATCATTAACAGCGCTGATTGGCGAAGAATCTGTGATCTTAAAACCAAAATAAATTTCAATTTTCCTTTGTTGTTTCACTTTGTTCGATTTTGTATTATTGCTCCGTTCTAAACATTAAACTTATAGGAAAATTATTTAAATGAAGCGTACCGAAAAACAAGAATTTTGGGCTTTGATTTTAGGAGCCTCATCCGGATTTGGAGAAGCAACTGCTCTAAAATTAGCCAGCGACGGATTTAACATTCTTGGCGTTCACTTAGACAGACAAGCAACTATGCATAATGTTGAAAGAATTATGAGTGAAATAAAATCTGCCGGCGTGGATGTAAAATTTTTTAATGTAAATGCAGCGGATGAATTTAAGAGAAATGAAATTATTTCTGAAATCAAATCTTTATTAGACGGCAAACAGTTAGTTAAAGTTATAATGCACTCACTTGCATTTGGAACTTTAAGACCTTTTGTACCAAATGAAAATGAACAAGCAATTACAAAAGCTCAAATGGAAATGACGCTTGATGTAATGGCACACTCACTTGTTTATTGGGTGCAGGATGTTGTTGTAAATAATCTGTTAGCAGATAAAGCAAGAATTTTTGCAATGACAAGCTCAGGCAGTCATTCCGCAATTCCATATTACGGAGCTGTATCGGCTGCAAAAGCATCCTTAGAATCTCACGTAAGACAACTCTCTGGGGAACTTGGGAGTAGATTTGGAGCATCGGTAAATTCTATCATGGCAGGCGTTACAGATACCCCTGCGCTGCGTAAAATTCCCGGCAACTTAGACATGATCGATATCGCACAAAGAAAAAATCCACACGGAAGATTAACCACACCAGAAGATGTTGCAAAAGTTATTTCACTGCTTTGTAAAGATGGGGGCGAGTGGATTTCAGGTGGATTGATCCATGCTGATGGCGGCGAAGATGTTGTTAATTACGTTGGACAAGGTAAAAAATCTTAAATATAAATTATACTTACAAAAATTTTAAAGGAATAAAATGAAACCAATTTCTTTTACTGATGTTAATTTTGCAGCAGAAGTTTTACAATCAGATAAACCTGTACTTGTAGATTTTTGGGCTGTTTGGTGCGGACCCTGTAAAATGATTGCGCCTTTTGTTGAAGAGCTTGCTGTTGAATTGGAAGGAAAAGCAAAGGTCGGTAAGCTTGATGTTGATAATAATCAAGAAACAGCTATTAAATACGGCGTTAGAAGCATACCAACGGTATTGATTTTTAAGGACGGAAATGTTGTTGATACTATTATTGGTGCAGTGCCAAAAGTACAACTTAAGCAAAAATTAGAAGCTGCTATATAATTTAATAGTTTTAATGGGTTTGATATTTACAACCTTAAAATTGATTTGAGAGTAATTTTGAGGAAAATAGAATCTCTTGACATTATAACCAAAAAATATTAATACATAACAGCAAATAAAAAAGTTTAATTTCTTGACTAAAATGACAAACAATGTTAATTTGTCTAAGAAGTTTGATAAATAAACTATTTTCAGTATAGATTCGAATTCAATTAACTAACCAAATAAATACTTAACACAAAAGGAGATCGTTATGATCAAGAAAATTTCCGTTTTGTTCGTAGCACTGGCTATTATTAGTACAGCCTTTGCTCAAGAACGTAAAGTTGGTAGCGAGAAGATGATTGTACCTGATATGAATTATCAGTCACCCTATCCTCCAACACCTATATTTAATAAAGTTGCTTCAATTGGTGAAACTTTTATAACTACCGATTATGATTATGCTGGTAATAATGTAATACCCAAAATGATTTCTCGTGCTGATATAGATGGCACAGGCGATTTAGATCCATTCTTTGTAGGAATGGTTAGAGACAACGCCTCATCTGTTGCTCGATATATCGCTTTTGGTTATAGTGCGTTTAGTGCGCCAATAGATGTATTTAAAGCTTTTGCACCAACTCAATCACTTGGTTGGGGAACTACACAGCTTTGCGTCGGTGGTCCTCTAGATGGTAAAGCTTTAGTTATGGCTCATACTGGTGGAGTTGCTTGGCATTCTGTTATTGATTTGGTGAACTTAGCTCCAGTTCAACCTTTTCCACAAACTACTTTTGGATCAAACTTCCCAGATTTTGTTTACCAGCCTGATGGTACAATTTGGGCTACCACTACTGATGCTAATATATATAAATCAACGGATACTGGCGGTACATTTACATTAGTAGCTCCAATTGGTGCTGGCGATCCTAACGTTACTTTAGTTGCAGCTAATGGTCCTTCCGAAAATCCATTATACGGAAATTCAACTGGTCAATATATGGCTACAGTCGGCGGTTGGGGAACAATGACTGTTCCTAATGCTGAAGATGGCGTTTATTGGTACGGCACAAATGATTTTGGTGCTACCTGGAACGGTTTGGTTCTTGGTACAGACGGAGTCTATGGTCAAGTTGCTAACAATCCTAACTTAGCCCCATATTTCGAAAACTTTGGTCAACTTAATGCTAATATTGATGAAACTGGAACGACGCACTTAGTAATGAACGGTTACGGAGAAGGAATTAATGGTGTTGATACTGTTAACGCTTTTCCAATAGTTTACTGGAACAGTAATAATGCTCAGTGGATGGAGGTTTCTATTCCAGCAATTGCTTTCGAATCAAACGCAATTATGGCTAACAATCGACCGGGTAATGGTATCGGTCAATCATATCCATCAGTTAGTGTAACTGATGATGGACAGTTTGTTTTTGTTATCTGGACTGCCCCAGAATATACCGGAACAGTTGCTGCAAGCCCAATTAATGTTTTTCCAGGTGATGGTACTGCAAATTCCGGTGCGATTTTCTATACCGATCTTCATTGGACAGTTTCTACAGATGGTGGTTCCACTTGGGCAACACCACAAGTAATTGGAGAACCTAACGTTTCTGAAACATACTCTAATGTTGATAGAAGATTAGAAATATTACCAAACGGTGATGTTAAAGCTAGCTTTGTATTTTTTGTTGATGCTGTTCCTGGAACATCTTTGTTTAATTCAACAGCCCCAAATCAAAATAGTGAGGCATTAGGAACCTGGCAGTATATGTCAGCAATAGTTGGTAATTATACACCTGCTGCTGATATTCCTGTAACATTCCAGGTTGATATGGGTGTTCAAACATTTGAAGGTAATTTTCCTGCAGGTGCTAATGTAGTTGTTCGTGGTAGTTTCCAAGAAAATGCTGGTGATCCAGGTGGAAACTGGCAAGGTAATATGTTCCAGTTATCAGATATCGATGGCGACACTATTTATACTGGTACATTTAATATGCCAGCAAGTTTTGCCGGAACAAGCTATGCATTTAAATATGTTATTGTTGCTCCACCTGCAGGTGATAATTGGGAATCAACTCCAGACCGACCTTTTACACTTACAGCCCCATCTGTAACAAACCCTGTTGTTTGGTTTAATGATGATAACGTATATACTGTATTAAATGAAGTTACAAATACATTAAACTTTACTGCTGATATTAGCGGTATCCTTGGCGTAGGTGTTGGCGGTGCTTTTGATGCTAATCAGGATTCCTTATTGGTAATGGGTTTAGATTGGGATAACTTAGGTAAAAACGTAGTTGGAAACAGAAAGATGGCTAACACAGATCCATTTAATTCTGGTATTTATACAACTTCTTTAACCTTTACATCGGGATCTGCTGCTCCTAACGGAATTGGCGATTCTACAAAATGGAAATTTAGAGCTTTACCTGAAACAAGATTTGCAAATACTGGTTGGGAAACTGGTACAGACAGATGGCATTATTATGTAGCTGATGGATCTGTTATTGATCTACCTACAATTGTACCAAATATCTATCCATTATTTGGACCACTTACGATGGATGTTAATATGGAATTTAATGTTGATATGACAAATGCTGTTAACAGATGGAATGGCTTAGCAATTCCTCTTAATGAACTACAATTTGTTGGTATTAAAGGTGCTGCACCATTCTTGGGCGCATGGGGTGGTAGCTGGACTGTTGCAGATACAGTTGGTGGTGCTGCTAGCACACTAAAAGTATTAACAAATGTTGGCGGAAATATATGGAGATATAGTGTAACAGCTCCTGCTGGCACTAACTCTGGTGCATATGAATATAAATATGCGGCAATGTATCCAGGTGCAGATACAATTAATGGTGGCTCAACTCCACTTGATAATGAAGGTGGATTTGGACAAAATCACTTATTCATCCTTTCTGATCAACCAGCTGGTATAACATTAAATGATCACTTTGG
The DNA here is from genome assembly GCA_039931535.1 of Ignavibacteriota bacterium. Taxonomy (GTDB): domain Bacteria; phylum Bacteroidota; class Ignavibacteria; order Ignavibacteriales; family Ignavibacteriaceae; genus IGN3. Next base: position 198 of record JBDTRQ010000225.1, on the reverse strand, counting down.
ACAGTTTGGTGCTGTTGAGCAGATTAGTGATTTAGTACCAATGGCTTTTGAATTAGGACAAAATTATCCTAATCCATTTAACCCATCAACAACAATCAGATTCAGCATACCTGAAGCTGGTTTAGTTACGTTAAAAGTTTATAACTTGATTGGTGAAGAAGTTGCTACATTATTAAATAGTGAACAAACTTCCGGTAT
>JBDTRQ010000224.1:0-3113 GCA_039931535.1 Ignavibacteriota bacterium | reverse complement strand
GTGAAAATGTAATGCAAGGAAAAATTTCTTTTTTAATTTCTGATTCTGAGGAATGTAGATTAATATATTGTTTACATTTTTCGTAGGAGCCTAAAGCCAACATTATACACCGTCCTTCTGTTAATTATTAATGCAAGATAACGAGTGTTGTTTAGTTAAACTAAATTGTTTGTAAAATTACTAAAGACAGTTTAACAATTTTTAATTAAAAGTCAACCAATACCAGATTCTATTGTTTGTTTGATATTAAACCAGCTTTTTATTTTTTCTAATTCTAATCCATTTGATGAATGATGGAAAAATTCATTCTTCGATTTATCATAAAAATAATCTTTACTCCAGTCATCAATATTTTGCACAATCTGTTCCATCCCATCTAAAAATGTATTTAATTCTTCATCAGTCATTGTTGGATGAATCGACATTCTAACCCAGCCTGGTTTTTCAGAAAGATCACCGTGATCAATTTTATCTGTAATTACTTTAGAATGATTTGGATCAACGTGAAGCAAATAATGACCGTAAGTTCCTGCACAAGAACAGCCGCCTCTAACTTGAACTCCGAATCGATCGTTCAATAATTTTACGATTAAGTTGTAATGAATATTTTCAACATAATAAGAAATTGCACCAAGCCTGTGTTCAAGATTTTCTGCAAGTATATGAAGCGTAGGAATCTTTTTTAATCTTTCAAAAACGGTTTTTACAAGCTCATCTTCTCTTACTCTAATTTTATCAACATTCATTTCCTCTTTAAGTTTTATACACAAAGCAGCTTTTATTGTTTGAAGAAATGCTGGTGTACCGCCGTCTTCTCGCGCTTCGATATTTGCAACAAATTTATGCTGACCCCACGGATTAGTCCAATCAACTGTACCGCCGCCTGGCAAATCCGGAACTTTATTTTTATAGAGTTTGGAATCAAAAATTAGAACACCCGGCGTTCCTGGTCCGCCTAAAAATTTATGCGGTGAAAAAGAAATTGCATCAAGTTTTGCATCAAGATCAGCGGGATGCATATCTATTTTTACATAAGGAGCAGCACATGCAAAATCTATAAAAGAATAGCCGTCGTATTGATGAATCATTTTTGAAAGTTTAAAGTAATCAGGCTCAATACCGGTTACATTTGAAGCAGCTGTGAATGCACCAATTTTCAATTTTCGGTTTTTAAACTTTTCTAATTTTTCTTTAAAGTCGTTAAAATCTACTATACCATTCTTATCCGGATTTATCACAACAACATCAGCAATTGTTTCTAACCATGTTGTTTGATTTGAATGATGTTCCATGTGCGTTGTAAACACAACAGGTTTTAATTCTGCGGGTAACTTTAAATAATCAGCAAGCTGCTCTGGAACTTTTAATCCAAGTAATCTTTGGAATTTGCAAATTACTGTTGTCATCCCAGAACCGGCAGTTATTATCACATCATCTTTGCCGGCATTAACATGCTCTTTAATAATTTTGTGCGCTTCATGATATGCAAATGTCATAGTTGTTCCAGTGATGCTCGCTTCAGAATGAGTGTTGCCAACAAGCGGACCAAAAGTTTCACAAAGTTTTTCTTCGATTGGTTTGTATAATCTGCCGCTTGCAATCCAATCAGCATAAATTAATTTTTTAACGCCAAATGGAGTTTCAAATTCAGTATCAATTCCAATTATATTTTTTCGGAATTGTGAAAAATATTTTTCTAAATCACTCATAAGAAAACCTTGTTCTTTCTTAAACGAAATATAATAATTTGTAACCACCTAATCATTCAATTTTTTCGTTGAATCTTTTTAATTAAATTGAGTTGTAATTTTTTTTAAGGAATTTATATGAAAAATTTGAACAAATACATCGTTTTAATACTATTATTAGCTATTACAAGCTGCTTTCCACAAAATGCCAGCGATCAATTTAAAGATGTTGATTCTGTAATCAATAACGCTATTGTAGATGAGGCATTTCCCGGAGCTGTAGTTTTAGTTTGGAAAGATGGGAAAATAATTTTTGAAAAGGCTTTTGGAAATTTTACTTACGATAAAACCTCACCAAAAGTAAATACAAATACAATTTATGATTTAGCATCTGTTACAAAAGTTGTTGCCACAACAACTGCCACAATGATCTGTTACGATAGAAAGTTGTTTTCGCTTGATGATAAAGTTGTTAAATATATTCCTGAATTTGGTGTAAACGGAAAAGAAAATATTACGATTAAAAATTTGTTGCTCCATAATTCCGGTTTAGTAGCCTGGAAAAAATTCTATGAAAGAAATTTAACTGCTAATGAAGTTTTAAAAGAAATATATTCCGCGGAATTGGAATACAAAACCGGCGAGAAAATGATCTATTCTGATTTAGGAATCATAACACTTGGAAAGATAATTGAAAAAGTTACCGGCAAAAGTTTAGATGTTTTTTGTAAAGATGAAATATTTGTTCCGCTTAAGATGAACTCAACATTTTATAATCCACCAGATTCATTAAAAAAATTATGCGCACCTACAGAACTTGATAATTATTGGCGAATGAAAACACTTCAAGGAGAAGTTCACGATGAAACTTCTGCAATGTTAAACGGAGTTGCCGGACACGCAGGATTGTTTTCAACTGCTGAAGATATCTCAAAACTAATGGCGATGCTGATGAACAAAGGAAAGTTAAATGACAAACAACTTATTCAGCAAGGAACAATAGAATATTTTACAAAAAGATATTCTGATGAAAGTTCACGTGCTATTGGATGGGATACAAAATCAGAAACTGGTTCTTCATCTGGAAATTATTTTTCAAAAAATTCTTTTGGACACACAGGTTATACAGGAACTTCAATATGGGCTGATCCGGAAAGAGATTTATTTGTAGTGTTTTTAACTAATCGCGTTTATCCAACAAGAGAAAATGGAAAATTAGGTAAGGTGCGCCCAGAATTACACGACACAATTATTAAATGTTTAGAAAAGATTGATGAGAAATAGTTTATCCCCCAAAACTAATTTTGGATTTTTAAGTCTAATATCATTTCACTTTGTTTTTTTGATATTGCAAGTTTTTAACGGCAATTCTAAATCTGAATTTATTGAAGAAAAAAATATTTATTCAAAAGATAGAGTTATAAA
>JBDTRQ010000223.1:0-10313 GCA_039931535.1 Ignavibacteriota bacterium | reverse complement strand
GTTCCTGAAAATGACAGCAATGGTGAAATGATTTATTTGATTCACGAATATTTTAATTTTACTAAAGACACAACTTTACTAAGATCAAAAAATGAAAATGTATTAAAAGCAGTTGAGTATATTGAATCACTTATTGCAGAAGGCTCAACTGATCATTTTAAAAATGGGAACGACAGTGTGCGCGCTTATTTTGGATTAGTTCCAGAATCAATTAGTCACGAAGGATATTCAGCAAAACCAATGCATTCCTATTGGGATGATTTTTTTACGATGAAAGGATTGAAAGACGCGACTGACATTCAACTAATTCTTGGTGAAAAAGAATCTTATGAAAAAATAAAAAAGTTAAGAGATACCTTTAAAGAAAATCTTTACAACTCTCTAAGTCTTGCTATGAAAGTAAGAAACATAAACTACATTCCCGGTTGTGTTGAACTTGGTGATTTCGATGCAACATCAACCACCATTGCGCTTACACCTTGTAATGAATTAGCAAATCTGCCCAAGCCTCAAGTTTACAATACGTTTGATAAGTATTTTGAGTTTTTCAAAAATAGACGTGATGGAAAAATTGATTGGATAAATTATACACCTTATGAAAATCGTTTAATTGGTTCATTCATTCAGTTGGATCAACCGGAGCGAGCACACGAATTAATTAATTTCTTCTTAAATGATCAACGACCAAAGGGCTGGAATCATTGGGCGGAAGTTGTATGGAAAGATTATAGAACTCCAAAGTTTATTGGCGATATGCCGCACACATGGGTGGGATCAGATTTTATAAATGCAATTCGTTCTATGTTTGTTTATGAATCCGCCCCAGGCGGAGAGTATGATGAATCATTAGTTTTAGCTTCTGCGCTTTATCAGTCCGCCGAAGGCGGATGGATTGATTCGCCAAATGGAATGTCAATAGAAAATCTTCCAACCTATTATGGAGAAGTTTCCTATTCAATTAAAAAAGAAAACAACAAGTATGTTTTTTCAATTTATGGTGATGTTAAACTTCCAAAGAACGGAATAAAAATTAAAAACTTTAATGATTCCAAGCTTCCTTTAAGTGTAACTGTTAATGGAAAGAAAATAAAATCCTTCACCAAGAATGAAATTAATGTAAAAGAATTTCCAGCCAATGTTGTTATTGAGTATCAGAAATAAAAGTAGTTTGAAGTTTTTCTTCGCGTGTCATCCTGTCCGCCCGGCGGATTGTCGAAGGATGACATTAATTAATGATGTCGTCACACTGCGACAGACTCAGTGTGACATACAATTATCACAAATAATTATAAACAATCAATTGGAAATATTGAACGTTATAAATTGTAAGTTGAATATGGATAAAATAAAATGAGTTTCTGCGCATCTAATGGATATTTTTTAAAAGACGGAAAACCCTTCTTTGTAGTTTCTGGCGAGATACATTACTTCAGGCTCGATCCAAAACTTTGGGAAAAACATTTGATTCTTCTTAAAGATTCTGGTGCAAATACCACTTCTACATATATTCCATGGGACTGGCACGAGTATGAAGAAAACAAATTAGATTTTACTGGTGAAACTCATCCAGCAAAAAATCTAATAAAGTACATCAAGCTTTGTAAAAAAGTTGGATTGAATTTAATTGTAAAACCAGGTCCATACATTCTTGCTGAGTATGAGTCCGAAGGTTTGCCCAAATGGCTGTTAAAAAAAGTAAGTAAAAATACTTTTGCATTGGATGAGAATGGAAATGCAATCTCAGCAGATTTGATGTCTTATATGACTGATGAATATCTGCATTATTCTTTTTTATGGTATGATAAGATTATGCCAATCGTTTCGGAATTTCAGGAAAGTAACGATGGACCAATCATTATGATGCAGGTTTGTAATGAAGTTGGTGTGTTTCAATGGCTTTCCGGTAAGATAGACTACAATGAAACGGTTATTAATCTTTACAAGAAATTTTTAATTAATAAGTACAAATCAATTGATGAATTAAATAATTTTTATACCACGAATTATTCTTCGTTCAAAGAATTATCTGCACCGATTGGTAAGATAGAAAATAAACAAGACTACTGCGCGTATTATGATTTCCATCTTTTCTATCGCAATTACTATGCACTTTATCTCGATACTCTTATAAAAAAAATAAAGACTTTTTTTATCACTGTGCAGCTAACGCATAACATTCCTGGTTGGATATATGGAAATGCTGCGGAACTTCCGATGCTCATAAGCACTTATGAAGAAACAATGCGAACAAGAAATGATATTGTGTTTGGATTAGATCACATCCCTGAGTTTGTTTCTTTTCGCAACGCACATTCGGATTTGGCGTGCAATAAAATTTTAGAGGCAATGCAGCCTTATGGTCCGGTTTGGGCTGCTGAATTTCAGTGTGGAACTCGTGAACACCATGTTAGAAGCGATGCAAATGATTTAGAAACATTTTATTATGCATCACTTGCACATGGTTTAAAAAGTTTTAACTACTATATGTTTTCTCAAGGATTAAATCCAACCGGAAAAGGATTTTTTGGAAAAACATTTTATTACCAAACTGCTGTATCAGCTAAAGCATTAAAATCATCTTTATATGATGCTGCAAAACGAGTAAACAGTTTTATCAATAAAGAAAAAGAAAATTTATTATTAAGTAAAACTAAATCTGATATTTGTGTTGGATTGTACAAACCATATTTCTATACTGAATTAACCACTTCACAAATGTTAAAAGAAAAAAGATTGTATGTCGATAAACTTGGGCTTACAATCGATCCGCGTTTTTTACGCGAAGAAATATTTTTTAATGGATTATTGCGCGGGCTTCAGACATTAAATTATATTTATGATATAAAAGATTTAGAGAACACAACTATTGAAACTTTATTAGCATATAAGCAATTGTGGGTTACAAGTACAGAATTTATGGATGGCAAAACACAATCTTTTTTAGCAAGTTATATTAAGCAAGGAGGACATTTAATTGTTTATCCCGTTCTGCCAACTTTGGATTTATATCTTAACAAATGCACAATATTACAAGATGAACTTGATATTAGTTTCTCAAGTTCCGTAAGTCCAAATAAAGTTGAAGCCTTTGGTGTTAAAGATTTATTTACAGTTTTTAAGAATAAACTAATCTTTGAATCAAAGGGAAATGAAATTGCAGCTAAAACGGAAAATGGAGAGACTTGCGGAATTAGAAAAAAAATTGGAAAAGGAACAGTTACTGTACTAGGCTTTGTATTTGGTTACTCCAGTGATGAACATTTACATCTTTATGAAAAAATTGTTTCACTTGATAAAATAAAAAAGCAGGCAAAAGTTTCTGATCCAGATATTCAATTTGTAATTCGCAAAGGGAAAAAATATTCGTATATGTTTTTATTAAACTATCATAATGAACAAAAAACATTTACGGTTAACTCTAAAACGATTACAATAAAAGCATTCGGCAGTAAAGTTATTAAACTAAAATAAATTGATTTATTTATAAGTTGAAAATGAAAATATGAGTGGAAGAAAATGAGGACAAAACTGATAACAATTGTTGTGATATTTATTATGGGGTTTTTATCAGTGATAAAAGCACAGACAGACACAATTCCACCAGCAACACCTGTAAACGTACAAGCATTTGGATATGAAAATAATGTTGATGTTGACTGGTATCATAACAGCGAATCCGATTTTGCCGGATATAAAATTTATAAATGGAATGGAAACGATTATGCTTTTTATACAAACGTAGCGAAGGAAAAAAGTTATCTTACTTTAAATGTTGGAGTTCTGGGAATTAGCTATTCGTTTAAAGTTAGCGCTTATGATTTAACTGGAAACGAATCTGCACTAAGTGATAGTGTAGATGCAGAAACTCACACAATGACCGATGAAGAGTTTTTGGATATGGTGCAGAGATCAACATTCAGATACTTTTATGATTACGGACATCCGGTTTCGGGATTAGCAAGAGAAAGATTTGGCTCCGGAGAAACCGTTACAAGCGGCGGTTCAGGTTTTGGTTTGATGGCTTTGTTAGTTGGAGTTGAACGCGGATACATATCGCGTGAACAAGGCGTTGAACGTATGTTAAAGATTTTAAATTTTCTTAAAAATAATGCTGATAAATTTCACGGAGCATTTTCACATTGGTTAAATGGATCAACCGGCGCAGTTATCCCATTCGGTCAATATGATAATGGCGGTGATTTAGTAGAAACATCATTTATGATCCAAGGAGTTCTTACTGTACGCCAGTATTTTAATCAAGCAAATACAAACGAAGAACAAATAAGAAATTTATGTACACAAATTTGGGAAGGTGTTGAATGGAGCTGGTATCGCAGGACAAGTTTTAGTAATTATTTATACTGGCACTGGTCCCCAAATTACGGCTGGCAGATAAATTTTAAACTTATTGGCTGGATGGAGACTATGATAACTTATATGCTTGGAATTGCATCTCCAACTTATAGTGTTCCGGCAAGCTTATTTCATGATGGCTGGGCAAGTTCAAACTATACAAATAGTAATTCGTTTTATGGATTTAGATTGTGGGTCGGACCTAATTACGGCGGCCCGCTTTTCTTTGCACATTATTCTTTTCTTGGATTCGATCCGCGTAATAAGAAAGATGCTTACTGTAATTATTTTCTTAACAACAAAAATCATACTTTAATTAATAGAGCATATTGTATTGCAAATCCTCACAATCATACTGGCTATGGGCCAAATAATTGGGGATTAACAGCAAGTGATGAACCAAATGGTTACGGTGCGCACGCTCCATACAATAATGATAATGGAACTATCACTCCTACCGCCGCTATTTCATCGATGCCATACACACCAACAGAATCAATAGAAGCATTAAAGAATTTTTACAGAACTTATGGCAGTAATGTTTGGGGCGAGTACGGTTTTAAAGATGCTTTTAATCCAGGGCAAAATTGGTTTGCAAGCAGCTACATTGCAATCGATCAAGGACCAATAATTGTTATGATTGAAAATTATAGAAGCAGTTTGTTATGGAATAATTTTATGGCTAATCCAGAAATCCAGCCAATGCTTGATTCTATTGACTTTGTTCCCGATTCAATTACAAGTGTTGATGATGACATTCCTGCAGTTAAAGATTTTAAATTGCTTGGCAATTATCCAAATCCATTTAACCCAAGTACAAGAATAGTTTTTGATCTTGCAAAAAGAGAAAATGTTTCAATTGAAATATTCAATCAGCTTGGTGAAAAAGTGAATGAAATATTTAATGGTGAAATTTCGTCAGGAAGAAATGAAGTTACATGGAATGGATTAAATGCGGAGAACAAGAGTGTTAGTTCAGGAATTTATATTTATAGAATAAATACTGCTGATAAAATACTTTCAGGTAAAATGATTTTGCAGAAATAAAAATGAAATTTTCAAAGAAAATATTATTTCTTTTGCTATCAACTTCTATTTTGTTTTTCATTTCTTGCACAAAAATAAATGATTCAGAAAAAACTATAAAATTTTGGGCAATGGGTGCTGAAGCTGAATATGTTACTAAACTTGTACCTGAATTTGAACGCTTAAATCCAGGTATAAAAGTTAAGGTTCAGCAAATTCCGTGGACAGCAGCACAAGAAAAATTGGTAACTGCTTTTGCAAGTGATAACACTCCGGATGCCTGCCAGCTTGGTAATACTTGGGTTCCGCAATTTGCCGCTTTAAATGCAATTGTTCCGCTTGATGAATACATCAAATCATCAACTCAAATAAATCAAGAAAAATATTTTTCAGGAATTTGGGAAACCAATGTAATTGATAATAGAGTATTTGGAATTCCATGGTATGTTGATACGCGAATAATGTTTTACAGAAAAGATGTTTTTGAAAAAGCTGGTTATAAAAATCCACCTAAAAACTGGACTGAACTTTATGATCTTTGTAAAAAAATAAAATCATTTTATCCAAATGAAGAAAAATATGCAATCTATCTTCCAACAAATGAATTTGCATCGTTCATTATATTTGGAATGCAAGCAGGTTCATCAATTCTAAAGAATGAAAACACACGCGGTAATTTTAGCGGTAAAGAATTTACAGAGGCATTTAAATTCCTTACCGATTTTCATAAACAAAATCTTGCACCAATTGGAATATCACAGGTTACAAACGTTTACCAAGCTTTTGCTGAAGAGTATTTTTCAATTTACATCTCTGGTCCCTGGAATATTCCTGAATTTAAAAAATGGATGACAGGAAATCTTGCCGATAAATGGATGACTGCACCTATGCCCGGATTTGCGAATGAGTATCCCGGAGTTTCGTTAGCAGGCGGATCAAGTTTGGTGATTTTTAAAGATTCAGAACATAAAAAAGAAGTTTGGAAATTTTTTGAATATCTTTCTCAAAAATCCACACAAATAGAGTTTTATAAATTGTTAAATAATCTTCCGGCAGTTAAACAAGCTTGGGACGATCCTATATTAAAAAATGATCCATATATGCAGGCGTTCTACATGCAGTTTAATAATGTTCGTGCAACTCCAAAAATTCCGGAATGGGAACAGATAGCTTTTTCAAAAGTTCAGCAGTATGCAGAGCTTGCTGCAAGAAATGTAATGACCGTTGATGAAGCCTTAAAAAACCTTGATAAAGATGTTGATAGAATTTTAGAAAAACGAAGATGGCTTGTTGAGCAAAATAAAAAACAGGAAGCCGAGCATTGAGATTTAAATCATCTATAAACGCAGCATACATTTTTCTTGCACCTGCATTGAGTGCAATATTTATTTTTTTCTTTGTTCCTGTCATCGCTGCTTTTATAATGAGCTTTACAGATTTTGATATTTATGCACTTGGAAATTTAAGTACTGTTAGATTTGTTGGATTGGATAATTACATAAAATTATTTGATGATCCGCTTTTTTACACAGCGCTAAAAAATACTTTTTACTTTGTGATATTGGCGGGACCATTATCAATTGCAGTTTCACTCGGTGCTGCGCTGTTGCTTAATTCTAAACTTGTAAAGTACAAAGCAATATTTCGTTTAAGTTATTTTATTCCTGTTGTTACCACCTTAGTTGCAGTTGCTATTGTTTGGCGATTTATCTATCACCCAAAATTTGGAATAATAAATTATCTTTTAAGCTTGGTAGGAATTGCACAAGTAGATTGGCTTGGTGATACCGCAACCGCAATGCCCGCAATTGTTTTAATGTCAGTCTGGAAAAGTTTTGGATACAACATGATTATTTTTATTGCAGGATTACAAAACATTCCGGAAGATTTATACGAAGCAGCTTCAATTGAAGGTGCAACCGGCTGGCAAAAATTCAAATCAATTACAATACCTATGCTCGCGCCCACCACAATATTTATTTCCTTAATTACAATGATTGGTTACTTCCAGCTTTTTGCCGAACCTTATATTATGACTCAAGGCGGACCGTTGAACAGCACATTAAGCATTGTTCAATATATGTATCAGGAAGGATTTAAATGGTGGAATATGGGCTATTCTGCATCAATAGCATTTGTATTTTTCTTTATAATTCTATTGGGGACAATAATTCAACTTAAAATTCAAAAGAGCACTGAATGATTAAAAAATATTTACTATATGGTTTTTTAATTATCACATCTATTGTAACACTAATTCCGTTTTTATGGATGCTCGGTGCTTCATTTATGTTTGATGGAAAGGCAAGTGTGTTTCCGCCAATATTTTTGCCTGATCCATTTACTACATATCAATACAAAATTCTTTTTGAAAGGTTAAATGTTTGGAGAAATTTTTTCAATAGTTTATTTCTTTCTTCAATAGTTACTTTGTTTTACATAACATTCACTTCTATGGCGGGGTATGCATTTGCAAAATATCGATTTAAAGGAAAAAAGTTTTTATTTAATCTGTTGTTAAGTTCGATGATAATTCCAAGTCAGGTAACAATGCTACCACTGTTTCTTTTATTAAAATCAATGGGATTTATAAATACATATATGGCAATTATAATTCCGGGTTTGGCAAATATTTTTGGAATCTTTTTAATCCGGCAATATTGTCTTTCAATTCCAGATAGCTTAATTGAAGCCGCAAGAATAGATGGTGCGACGGATTTTCAGATTTACAGAAAAGTAATTCTGCCGCTTGCTGTTCCAATATTAGTTACACTTGCAATCTTTTCATTTCTGGGAACATGGAATGATTTTCTTTGGCCGTTAATTGCATTAACAGATGATTCCATGTACACACTTCCTGTAGCGTTAGCAAATCTAATGTTAGAGCATACAAAAGATCCTGAATTAATGATGGCTGGTTCGGTTGTAACTGTAATTCCAGTAATAATTGTTTTTCTTGCACTGCAAAAATATTACATCAAAGGAATTATGATGGGAAGCGTAAAAGAATAATGTACAATGTAAAATTTATAATGTAGAATGAAGTTGAATTTAGTTTTAAATATAATTTCTATAAGCTTAATTATTTTTACAAACGCAATAGCACAGAACGATTCTGAAATTCTTGCCAAAATCGGTTCAGATAAAATAACCGTTGAGGAATTTCAAAATCGTTTTGATTATATGCCTCATCTAAACTATTCATCTTCAAATATCGATTCTGTAAAAAAAGAATTTTTATATTCATTGGTTGCTGAAAAATTGTGGGCGCTTGAGGCTGATGAATTAGAAATAGATACTATTGAATCTGTAAAACTTTCTTTAAAGTCTTTAGAAAAACTTTTTGTTAAGGATGAACTTTATAAAAAAGAAATCGAATCAAAAATAAATATTTCAAGTCCTGAGATTTCTACAGGATTAACTCGCGTAACAAGAATACTAAACACTTTAATTATTACTTTGCCTGATTCAGAAAAAGCGTGGGAACAATATGATAATTTTATAAAAGGTGTTTCGTTTGATTCCATATTAATAACAATGAATACGCCGCAAAAACCATTTGAGATTAAATATGCTTCGCTGGAAGATGAAGAAATGGAAAACATTGTTTACTCACTTAAGTTGAATGAAATATCTAAACCGGTGAAATCAAAAGGCAATTGGTTTATCTTTAAACTTATTGATGATCAGCAGGATATGAGTATTGATCTATCAAAAGATTATGCGCGTAATATTGTTGTAAAAAAAATCAGAGATAGAAAATCACAAAAACTTGGTAGAAGCTATTTGGATAAACTGCTAAAAGTTAAACGCATTACTGCGGATAGGAGACTTTTTGATTTGTTATCAGATAAACTTTTAGAAGTTATGGAAAGTAGAACTGGTAAAACAGAAAATGATTCGTTATCTGATATTCAATTGATTGAATCAGATATTAAAAAAGTTATGACAGCAATTGCAGAAGCTGATTTAGATGCTGATTTTATTAGTCTTGATGATAATCCTGCGACAATAAAAGATTTTCTTTACTACGCAATCTATCAAAAAATATATTTTGATTCATTCAACTCAATTAAGTTTAAACAAGCGTTAAACAAAATTGTTAAGCAGTTTATAGAAGATGAAATGATATCAAGCAAAGGATATGAGCTTGGGTTAAATAATTTGTCATCAGTTAAAAATGATTTGAAACTGTGGAAAAACTATTATTTCTCAGAAGTATTAATGAACAGTTATGCCGATTCCATTAAAGTTACCGATCAAGAAATAAATGATTATCTAAATTTTGATAAAGATCGTTCAAAGACTTCGCTCGTAAATATTATTGAGATATTTACTGAAAACATTGATGATGTTGAAAAGATTCTTGAAGAATTAGCAGACGGAATAAATTTCGAATCCTTAGTTGAAACTTATAATCAACGTGAATGGACAAAGCGAAGTAAAGGTGAATGGGGTTTTTTTAGTCCAACCAAAGCTGGTGAAATTGGGAAGATAGTGGCAAAATTAAATGTTGGAGAAATTTATGGACCTCTTAGAGTTAACGATGGTTACTCGATCTTTAAACTAATCGATAAAAAATCGCAAAACATTTTACCAAATAGAATTGTGGATAAAGACAGCTTAAAGTTTGTTCGTGTTAAAATTGCGCTAAGCAAAATGGATAATCTGTTAAATGAAAAAACGATAGGGCTTGCAGAAAAATATAAAATAAATTTAGATGAACAATTATTAAAAGAAGTTGAAACATCGCAGCTAAATACTTTTACTTATAGATTAATTGGATTTGGTGGAAAGATTGCTGCTTTTCCAATCACAACTCCGATGTATGATTGGTATAAAATGTATGAACAAAAAAAAGAAATTCCTTAAAGGATTATTATGTCAGAAGTAATATTAAAAGATGTTTGTAAAATTTATGAAGGTGGAAACAA
>JBDTRQ010000222.1:0-4271 GCA_039931535.1 Ignavibacteriota bacterium | reverse complement strand
AGAATTGTTCGAAGCTTTAAGACCATTCAATGTATTAGAATTTGTAAGATCGGGTAGAGTTGCAATGATGAAAGAGATAGATAATTTTAAAGATACATTACAAGAATTAGAAAAATCATATTATTAAGTAAAATAAAGTTAGGAGATAAAATGGCTAAAATTAATTTTGGCGGAGTTGAAGAAAATGTTGTGACAAGAGAAGAGTTTTCACTAGGAAAAGCAAAAGAAGTTTTAAAAGATGAAATTGTTGCAGTAATTGGTTATGGAGTTCAAGGCCCTGGACAATCTTTAAACTTAAAAGACAATGGAATAAATGTAATTGTCGGCCAAAGAAAAAATTCCAAAAGCTGGAACAAAGCTGTTGAAGATGGATGGAAAGAAAATGTTGATCTATTTGATATTGAAGAAGCAGCAAGTAAGGCAACTATAATTCAGTTTCTTTTATCTGATGCCGGTCAAATTGAGCAATGGAATAAAATAAAACCTTATCTAACAAAAGGTAAAGCACTTTATTTCTCACACGGATTTGGAATAACATTTAGTGATCAAACTGAAATAGTACCACCAAAAGATATTGATGTAATTCTTGTTGCACCTAAAGGTTCTGGTACATCTTTAAGAAGATTATTTGTTCAAGGTAAAGGTATCAATTCAAGTTATGCTATTTATCAGGATGCAACAGGTAAAGCTAAAGATAGAGTTATTGCACTTGGGATGGCTGTTGGTTCAGGTTACTTATTTGAAACTGATTTTAAAAAAGAAGTTTATTCTGATTTAACTGGTGAACGTGGAATTTTAATGGGAGCATTGGCAGGAGTCTTTGAAGCTCAATACAATGTGTTAAGAAAAAATGGTCACTCACCATCAGAAGCATTTAATGAAACTGTTGAAGAACTTACTCAAAGTTTAATGCCGCTTGTTGCAGAAAATGGAATGGATTGGATGTATGCAAATACTTCAGTTACTGCACAGCGTGGTGCCCTTGATTGGAGACATAAATTCCGTGATGCAGTTTCTCCTGTCTTTGAAAATCTTTATGAAAGTGTAGTGACCGGTAATGAAGCAAAGATTGTAATTGAATCTGGAAGGAAACCTGATTATCGAAAAAATCTAGAAGCAGAGCTGAAAGAAATACGTGAATCGGAAATGTGGCAAGCAGGTAAGCAGGTTAGAAATCTCAGGCCAGATAGTAAATAGAAAATTTTAAAGTTCCGTAAGCTTGGTAAAGATTACACAGTAATATAAAAACTCTAAAAAATATTGGAGAAAGAATGTTCAAGATAGCTCTACTTCCTGGTGATGGAATTGGTGTTGAAGTTGCTAACTCTGCCGTTCAGGTTATCAAAACAGTCGCGGAGTTTTTTAAGATAGATTTGGAATTCAAAGAGGCTTTGATTGGGGGATGTTCATATGATGCGCATGGAACTCCTCTTACAGATGAAGCAATTCAAACTTGTTATGATTCTGATGTTGTTTTTCTTGGTGCTGTCGGCGGATACAAGTGGGAATCCTTGCCTCATAATTTAAAGCCCGAAGCTGCATTACTTAAATTACGTAAGTCATTAGGTTTGTACACAAATATTCGTCCTGCAAAAATTTATAAGCCACTGATCGATTCATCCTCTCTAAAAAGAGAAGTACTAGAGGATGTTGATTTTGTTGTTTTAAGGGAACTGACTGGTGGAATTTATTTCGGAGAACCACGTGGGATGAACAATGATGCTGGATTTAACACAATGGTTTATTCCCGCGAAGAAGTTGTTCGCATTGCAAGAATGGCTTTTAAAATTGCTAGAGAAAGAAAGAATAAAGTTACATCAGTTGATAAAGCTAACGTTTTAGAGGTCTCACAATTCTGGCGAAATATTGTACACGAAGTACATAATGATTTTGAAGATGTTGAGCTGGCAGATATGTATGTAGATAATGCCGCAATGCAAATTGTGAGGAATCCTAAACAGTTTGATGTTGTTCTTACTTCAAATTTGTTTGGGGATATACTAAGCGATATAGCAGGAATGATTACAGGGAGTTTAGGAATGCTTCCTTCAGCAAGCATAGGAAATAAGTATGCGATGTATGAGCCGGTACATGGAAGTGCGCCTGATATCGCAGGGCAAAATAAGGCTAACCCACTTGCTTCAATCTCATCAGTGGCTATGATGTTTACTTATACATTTGATATGAAAAAGGCAGGTATTTTTATAGAGAACGCTATAGAGAAAACACTTCAAGATGGTTATCGAACAGTTGATATTATGAGTGAGGGATTCAAATTAGTATCAACAGAAAGGATGACTGAATTGGTGGTTGAAAATTTTAAGGAGATTTATCATAAAGAAAATTCATTTGTGCTTACATAATTAAACAGAAGGATATTATGAGTGAAAAAATTATCATTTTTGATACAACTTTAAGAGACGGTGAACAATCACCAGGTGCATCATTAAATGTTTATGAAAAACTTGAAATTGCTAGACAATTAGCCAAACTAAATGTTGATGTAATTGAAGCTGGATTTCCTGTCTCATCGCCAACACAATTTGAGGCTGTAAAAAGAATTGCAGATGAATCAGAGGTTATAATTGCTGGGCTTGCTCGTGCTAAAGAAATCGACATTAAAACTGTTTCAGATGCATTAAAAAATGCAAAGCATCCTCGTATTCATACATTTACAAGCACTTCTGATTATCATATACTTGGAAAATTTGGTGATAGAAAATATGGTGTATCTCTGGATGAAAAAAGAAAAACAATTTTGAAAATGTCTTATGATGCTGTAGCCTATGCAAAGACTTTTTGTAATGATGTTGAATTCTCAGCAGAAGATGCTGGGAGAACTGATATAGGCTATCTCGCAGATGTAATCGAAACAGCAATTGATGCAGGAGCAACTACAGTTAACATTCCAGATACAACAGGTTATACTTTTCCATCTGAATTTGGTTGGAAGATTGCTGAACTAAAGCGTAGGGTAAAAAATATTGATAAGGCAATTATAAGTATTCATTGCCATGATGATCTTGGTCTAGCGGTTGCGAATTCTATTTCGGCAATTCAAAATGGTGCCCGTCAGGTTGAAGCAACAATTAATGGAATTGGTGAAAGAGCCGGTAATGCATCTATGGAAGAAATTGCTATGGCATTAAAAGTTAGGAAAGATATTTGCGATTTTTACACAGAATTAAATCTTTCGGAAATTTATAATACAAGTAGAATGGTTTCGGGTTTCACTGGAATAGTTGTTCAACCAAATAAGGCAATAGTCGGGGAAAATGCATTTGCCCACGAAAGCGGGATTCATCAAGACGGAATGTTGAAAAATAGGGAAACTTATGAAATTATGACTCCAGAAACCGTGGGTGTAAATAAAACTAAAATTGTTTTGGGGAGACACAGCGGAAGACACGGTTTAAAATCAAGATTGTTTGAACTTGGCTATCACCCTGATGAAGCAGATTTGCAAAAGGCATATGAAGCATTTCTTCAAATAGCAGACAAAAAGAAAGAAGTTTTTGACGATGATCTACGCGTTCTTATGGGAGATGAAATTTACAAAGAAGATGAATTATACTCTCTAAAATATTTACAAGTTAATTCCGGTACCGGAACAATTCCAACGGCAACTGTTCAAATTATATTTGGAGAACAAGTAGTTCAAGAATCATCTCCGGGAGACGGACCTGTTGATGCAGTATTCAATGCAATTGAGCGTGCTCTCGGTATTAAGCCAACTGTGGAATCTTATAATGTACGTTCAGTAACATCGGGCAGGCAGGCTCTTGGTGAAGCAATTGTAAGAATTCGTGAAGGAGAAAATTCATTTAATGGTCGAGGCACATCAACAGATATAATTGAAGCAAGTGCAAAAGCATATCTACAAGCAATAAATCATTATTTAGTTTTCAATAAAATTAAACTGGAAGTTTTTGAAACTGAAACCTTAGCAATTTAATTAAGGAACCAATATGGGCATGACTATAACAGAAAAAATATTAGCCAAAGCATCCGGAAAATCCAAAGTGATACCTGGTGAGAGTGTTTGGCTTGATGTAGATATATTAATGACGCATGATGTATGTGGGCCGCCTACAATTGCAATCTGGAAAAAAGAGTTTGGAGATCAAGCTAAAGTTTGGGATAAACAAAAATTAGTAATATTTCCGGATCATTATATTTTCACAAAAAATGTTCACGCTAATAGAAACGTTGATGTGTTGCGACAATTTGCACAAGAATATAATCTCCCAAATTATTACGATGTTGGAACC
>JBDTRQ010000221.1:0-46143 GCA_039931535.1 Ignavibacteriota bacterium | reverse complement strand
CGGTAACGTAAACATTTCCGAATTCATCTATACCAATTGAATTAGCTCTGTCATAATCACCGGCTGGTCCATTATATCTGGAAACCCATTTGAAAGCGCCATCTGTGCTGTATTTTATAGTTGCATAATCCTCAAAGATACCGTGAGTTCCTGCGGTCCCTTCGCTTTCACCTGTGATATAAACATTACCTGTGTCGTCTATAGTAATGGCGTAAGGAATATCTTTGCCAAATTTTGGTCCGTTATATCTTTGCGTCCAGATTGTATCTCCCGCGGAAGAATATTTAATTGTCAGATAATCATAATTACTTTCACCGGTAACATAAATAAATCCGTCCTTATCAATTGCAATTGCATGTGCTATATCGTATGAACTTAGAGTGGCACTATACCTACTTACCCAAAGCTCCGTTCCGGATGGATCATATTTTATTGTGGCATAGTCTTCAGTACCTAAACCGGAAAACTGGCTTGACCCTGTTACAAAAACGTTGCCTTCGGAATCAACAGCTAATGTATTGGATTTGTCAACCCCACTTCCCGGTCCGTTATATCTTGACACCCAGTTTTCACTAACCTGAGCCTGAACGATATTTGAGCCAGCGATTATTATTATTAAAATTGCTGACAAATACGAAAATGACAAAATACGTTTCATAGTATCTCCTCAATTAATTAATAATTAAATAATAACTAGGTTGAACTAATTATTGGTTTAAATCAATTTGGTGCTTTCGTAAATACAGTACTCTATCTAATGAACTGCATCCACGCTTAAGGAGAGAAGATTAACTCGAAAAGAGTAGGGATAGCGTAGTTAGTGCTATAAGCCCTTCCTAAAGTGTAGAAAAAGTTTTCGAGATAAACATCCAATATTAATTGATTAAATGCAATAGAAGGTTGCTTGTCACACACAAACAAAGAATGTTCCAAAATTAAATTACCGTCTGGTATAAAATGATTTAACTACAGAGGTAAAAAGCAAACAATATATTTATGATATAGATGCTAAATAAATAGAGTAACAAATCTCCTAATTTTTTTTTATTATTACTTCACTCAAGAATATTTTAGCTAAGAATACTTTTAATTAGAAATTTTTTAATCCAGGAGAAATTATGAAACTCAAGGGTTGGATCAGTGTTTTTATTTTTTTTGTGACAGCGTTTTGTCTTATCAACAGCATCTATGCTCAGAATAATTTTGAAGGCAAGATTACCTTTAAAGCTTTTGATGATGATGGAATTCATTCAATGGATTATTATGTAAAGGGAAATAAAATCCGATTTGATACAAAAGAAGAGGAACGAGCAGGACAACTAATCTGGGATACATCCGCAAAACAATTTATGGTAATTATGCCAGAACAGAAAATGTATATGGTAATGCAATTGCCAGAATCAAAAATAAAAAAGGATCTTTCAGGAAAATTGGGAAAGAATACTAAGTTTACTAAAACTGGAGAGACAAAAAAAATATTAGGATATACTGCTGAAAAACTGATTTATAAAGATGACCAGGACCAGGGCGAAGCATGGATGACACAAGAACTGGTAGCCTTCAAATTGTTTAATAACCCGATGCAGAGAGATGAGGATAAACCTCAATGGCAAAAAGACTTTGATGCCGCTGGATATTTCCCTTTGGAAGTTTATGAAAACGGCAAAAAGGTTTTTGAAATGATTAGTGTTGAAAAAAAATCACTAGATGGGTCAATGTTTGAAGCGCCATCTGATTATAAGAAAGTGGAAATACCAAAAACGCGCTAATTATTAGAATTTGAATAATCTACTAATACAATTAAGTTGATATGTGTAAAAAATAAAGGGAAAGAAACAGGTAGGATTTGCTATTGCAAGAATATCTTTAATAAAAAACTTATGGCAAGTCTAAGAATGTGTAAACAGTTATTTATAAATTATCTCAAAAAAATTTTACTCCGTTACATTACTAACAGAAGCCGTTTTTCTTGAGAAGAATGAATAAATAGCGGGAACAATAAACAAGGTAAGAAATGTAGAAAGTATCAAACCGCCAACAACAGCAATACCCATAGATACTCTGCTTTCTGAGCCTGCACCGAGTGCTAATGCAATCGGTAATATTCCCAGAACTGTGGAAAGACTTGTCATTAATATTGGCCTTAATCTGGATGCAGCGGCACTAATTACAGCTTCGTTTTTAGAAAGTCCCGCGGCTTTTCTTTGATTAGCAAATTCAACAATTAGAATTCCGTTTTTAGTTACAAGTCCTATTAACATAATAATTCCAATCTCACTAAAAATGTTTAATGTTTGATTAAAATACCAAAGGGAAAACAATGCACCGGCAAGTGCAAGCGGAACTGTAAACAATATAATAAACGGATCTCGGAAACTTTCAAACTGTGCAGCAAGAACAAGATAAATTAATCCCAGCGCCAAAATAAAAGCAAAAAGTAAACTTGAAGAGCTTTCTTTAAAATCTTTTGAAGCACCATCTAATGAAGTAGCAAACTTTTCGTCTAAAACTTTATCTGCAATTTCATACATCGTATTAATTCCTTCACCAAGAGTAACACCAGGCGCTAATCCTGCAGAAACAGTTGCAGAAACATACCTATTAAATCTATACAACTGCGGCGGAGCGCTTTGTTCACTAACAAAAACAACATTATCTAATTGTATTAATTCTCCTTTGTTATTTTTAACATAGGTAGATTTTAAATCAATCGGTGCATCTCTATTCTCTCGCGAAAACTGTCCGATAACCTGATATTGTTTTCCATCTTTAATAAAGTAACCAAATCTTTGTCCGCTAAACGCAGATTGAATAGTTTGTGCAATATCAATTGTGGAAACGCCAAGCGCGCGTGCCTTTTGTCTATCGATTGAAAGTTTTAATTCCGGTTTATTGAATTTTAGATTCACATCAACAATTGTAAATGCAGGATACTTTCTTGTTTCATCAACAAACTTTGGTAAAAATTCTTCTAATGTTTTAAAGTTGGGAGCCTGCAAAACAAACTGCACCGGCAATCCTCCGCGTCTGCCGCCGCCAATAGTTTGCTGCTGAGTAATAAAAGCTCTTGCACCTGTAAGCGAATTAACCAATGGAGTTATTTCATCAGCTATTTGCTGCTGTGATTTTTTTCTAAACTCCGGCTGTTTCAAAATCAAATTAATAAATCCGGAGTTAACAGAACTTGAAGCACCAAATCCCGGTGAAGTAACAGAAATTATTCCTTCTTTTTCCGGAACATTTTTTCCAATAACATCAACAGCTTCATCAATGTATCGATCCATATACTCAAATGTTGCGCCCTCTGGAGCTGTTGCAATAACGGATAAACGGCTTCTGTCTTCAAGAGGGGCAAGCTCTGTGGGCACAACTTTTAACAAAATATAAGTTAAAATAATTGCAAAAGCAGTTACTGGTAAAGCAAGCCAACGATGAGCAACAAAAAAAGTTAATTGTCTTTTGTATGTTTCATTAATCTTAACAAAAAATGGTTCGGTAATATTATAAAACCAATTGTGGTGTTCTCTTCTTTTAAGGATTTTTGTACTAAGCATGGGCGTTAAAGTAAGCGCAACAAAAGATGAGATAATTACCGCGCCTGCAACAACAATTCCAAACTCTCTGAACAGTCTTCCGGTTAATCCTTGCAAAAAGATAACAGGCATAAATACAGCGGCAAGGGCAACAGTTGTAGAGATAACTGCAAAAAATATTTCAGCAGATCCTTTTTTGCCCGCTTCAATTGGATCCATCTTACTTTCAATTTTTGTATAGATGTTTTCTAACACAATTATCGCGTCATCCACAACCATACCGATTGCTAGCACAATGCCCAGCAGTGTTAACACATTGATAGAAAAATCTGCAATGTACATTATAAAAAATGAACCGATAAGTGAGATTGGGATTACAATTATTGGTATAAGTGTTGTTCGCCAATCACGCAGGAATAAAAAGATAATCAACACAACCAATCCAAAAGCAACTAAAATTGTTTGCTCAACTTCTGTTATAGATTCACGAATATAAGTTGTAACATCAAATCCAATTCCTGTTTTAATATCAGATGGAAGTGATTTTTTAAGTATCCCCAACCTTCTATAAAACTCATCCGCAATTGCAATATTATTTGCGCCGGCTTGTGCAATTAACACAACGCCAACCATCGGAATTCCATCACGCTTTAAAATTGAGCGTTCATTTTCCGCACCCAACCTTGCACTGCCAACATCTCTAACACGAACAATACTGCCGCCGGATTCTTTAATTATTAAGTTGTTAAATTCTTCTTCGGTTTGCAGCCTGCCAATTGTTCTAATCGAAAGTTCAGTATTATCTCCTTCTATTCTGCCTGATGGAAGTTCAACGTTTTCACGCGTAAGTGCGTTTCTAACATCAACAGGCGATAGTTGAAATGAAGCAAGCTTTGCAGGATCAAGCCACAGGCGCATTGCATATTTTTTTTCACCCCAAATCTGCACACTGCTAACACCGCTTATTGTTTGAAATCTTTCTTTAAAAACATTATTCGCAATTTCAGAAAGCTCAAGTAAATTTCTCGTATCGCTTTGCACATTCATAAATACAATTGGCGTTGCATCCGCATCAGCTTTTGAAACAATTGGTACATCAACATCCGGAGGAAGATTAGAAAGAGATCTGGAAACTCTATCACGCACATCATTAGTGGCAGCTTCAAGATCAATATCAATATCAAACTCAACAGTTATTGTGCTTCTTCCATCGCGGCTAACAGAGGTAAGCGATTTTATACCTGCAATACCATTTATAGATTCTTCAAGCGGTTCGGTAATTTGGCTTTCAATTACATCGGCGTTTGCACCAACATAGTTCGTAGAAACTGTAATTATTGGCGGATCAACAGAAGGAAATTCCCGAACACCTAAATAGGTGTAACCAAGGATTCCAAAAACAATAATTACAATCGACATTACAATTGCAAGTACCGGGCGCTGAATACTAATGGATGATAAACTCATTTAGAAAATTCTGATTAATTAATTTCTGAAATTTTTACTTTGGAATTTGGTCTGATCTGCAAAATGCCGGAAGTGATAACTGTATCACCCTCACTTAGACCTTTAACTATTTGAACTTGTGTTTCTTCTCTAACACCTATTTCAACAGGCTGTGGCATAACAACTCCGCCTCTGTAAAGATAAACTATCTGTCCCTTCAACTCCGGTACGATTGAAACTGTTGGGATAAGTATTGCGTTACTTGTTTGCTTTAAATTCAACTCAACATTTGCAAAAGCGCCTGGGATTAAATCTTTATAAGATGAGCTGCAAATAGCTCTAATCTGTAATGTCCTTGTACCAGGATCAATTTTGGGTTCTATTGCAAAAACTTTTGCTTTATATAACTGATTGCTTCCGCTGATTTTAAATTCAAGTTCGTCGCCTGTTTTTACAGATGCGGAATACATCTCTGGAATCGAAAAATCAACTTTTAAGCTGTTAAAATTTTGCAGCCGCGCCATAACCGTAGAGGTTGTAACATAACTTCCTTCACTAACAGATCGCAAGCCAACCACGCCGCTAAATGGCGCTCTAATTTCTGTTTTATCTATCTGTGCATTAATCAAATCATAATCAGCTTGATTAACATTTAATTCGCTAACGGTATTATCATACTCTTCCTGACTAATTAAATTACCATCGCGTAATTGTTTTTGTCTTGATTCTTTTTCTTTAGATAGTTTTAATTTTGATTCTGCTTTTCTTAACTGCGCCTGTAAATCAGCATCGTTTATTTTTATTAAAAGATCACCTTTGCTAACAAAAGATCCTTCTTTAAAAAGTATTTTAACAATCTTGCCTGATACTTCGCTTCTAAGCTCAACCTCTTCGTTAGCAAGGATAGTACCTGTTGTAAAAACGCTATTGTTTAAAATTGTAAACGATACAATGTGTGCCTTAACTGGAACAACCATATCAGCTCCACCGCCGCCGGGTTTTAAATTACTTTTGTTATCAGAAGATGATAATAATTTGGGAAGTAATACAATTGCAATCACAACTAAAACCGCCGCGGCAATTAGAATATTTTTTGTGTTTTTTTTCATAGAAATATTTTATTAAAACCTAAATAAATGATATGATTTTCAAAAGTCAAAAATAAAAAAGCCCCGAAAACAATCGAGGCTAAAATAAACTTGAATTTTAAAAATTGTACTATTTCTTTTTGCTGTATTTTTTGTTGAACTTTTCAACTCTACCGGCAGTATCAAGTAATTTTTGTTTTCCGGTAAAGAACGGATGTGAGCCGCTTGAAATTTCTAACTTAACTAATGGATAGGTATTTCCGTCAGTCCATTGTATCGTGTCGCTTGTTCTAATCGTAGAACGAGTTAAAATTGCAAAATCACAGGATGTATCTTGAAATACAACTGGTTTATATTCTGGATGAATCCCTTTTTTCATAGTAATCCTAAATAATGGTTTTTCTTAAAATCGTGGCTGTAAATATAGACGTTTTGGCAGTATTATCCAATATAACTTTTAGGGCTATTTACTGGATTTTTTTTCAGTTTTATCGCTTTTTTCACTCTGTACTTTCATCTTTAACTGCTGAACTTCATTTTTCTCTTCGATTGAAAGATTTCTTTGCATAAAGTTAAGATTATCTTTGCTTATCTCTGAAACCTCAGAATTGATTGCCGCTGGCGCAACACTTCCGCCTAAACCTCTTGTTTCTTGGGATCTAAAACTATCAGCATCAGATTTATCTAAAACCAATTCATCGTTTATTGATTGTTCAACTGCTCCGGATTTTTTATCAACATATTCTTCTAAAACTTTATTACGCTGAGTTGGTTTTTCTATTTCCTTGGTTTCGATTAGTCCCTTATTTACGCCTTGTGGTTTTTCTTTAACTCTTTCAGATTTTTTTAACTGTTCCATTGGACTATCTTTTATTGATTCCACCACAATTATATCTTCACGCAATCTCGGTGCAATGTTTAACGGGTCTTCCATTTCCACAGGCTTAATATCAACAACAAAAAAGATAATTGCTGCAACAGCAGCGGGCGCTAGTTTTGCAGGCGATAGTATTCTATCCCAAAAACTTTCTTTCTTTTCTAATTCGGATGAATTGATTTTTCTTAAAAGTCCTGTTTCAAAATTTTTGGGCGCTTCTACTTTGGGTAGATTTTTTAAATCATCCAATAATTTTTTATTTATTTTTTCTTCTTCGTTCATTTCCATTAACCTTAAACATTAAAATCCAATTGACCTTTAGATTTTCTAATAAATCATCGTCGTCATTCCCAATAAAAGAGGCTGAACTATAATTACATGGTATCGTCACACCGAGCGAAGTCGAGGTGTGAATTTTTCTAGAAAGTTCGTCTTCGTCTTCGCTCAGACTGACGGATCAGATTTTCAAACTATCTTCATGAGAATAACACTTTCAAATAATAAATCATTTCTAACCTAACTTAATCATTATAAATATCTTTTAGATATTTTTTCAGCTCTGCTCTGCCTCTGTTTATCCTTGATTTTACAGTTCCAACTTCAATTTGCATAATCTCAGCAATTTCTTCGTACGATAATTCCTGAACATCTCTAAGTATCAAAGCTTCACGATATGAATCGCGTACTTTTGACAATGCCTTCTGAATAATTTCATTTTTAATACTCATATCAGCAGCAACATCCGGGCGATTAGAATTATCAGGAATATCAAACGCTTTTTCTTCATCACCATAACTGCTTATCGAGAAAAAACTTCTTCTGCGTTTGCGTTGATATTCAGTTCGCGCAAGATTACCTGCAATTGTATAAATCCAAGTTGAAAACTTTGCCAAAGAACTATAATTATCTTTGTATCTATAAACTTTTACAAACGCATCCTGCACAACATCAACACAGCTATCATAATCACCAAGAAATCTATAAACATAATTTGTTAAAGGATTTTTGAATCTCTGCACTAAAATTTCAAAAGCTTTTTCATTGCCGCTTCTTTGAAATTCAAGAATCAGTTCTTCATCAGTATATTCGCTAAGATTTCTATCCGTCAACGGTTTTATACTTTGTTAGGTGGATGTTTGTTTCAATTTCTGTACAAAATTTACAAAAAATATTAGAAAAGCTTTTATGGATTTTAATTTCCATTTAGTCTGGAATTATTTCCGCAATTAGTACACTTATTAGCGTATAATCATCAAGCGATGTGGTTTTGATTGATAAATCAGCTTTTAATAATGCAGAAAATGCTGAAGTTAAATGTTTATCGGAATACATTCTACGTGCGCTGTGATAATCTTTTAAAAAATACGGATGCGTACCCATAATTCTTGCAACTTGAAATTCATTTGTGTTTGTCGCGGTTAATTCATTTAATCTTGCAAGACTCGTAAAATATTTGTTAAGCATTGCAATTATCTGAATTGGTTCCATTCCGTTTTTTAATAAATTAAAAGCAACTTTTAAAGCAGCGGATTTATTTTTTTTGCCAAGTGCATTTGTTAAATCAAATATTGTGTATTGCTTTAAGGATGTTGATAAACCACGAATGCTGTCAATCGTAATTTCTTTACTATCGCTAACGTAAATAAATATTTTTTCAAGCTGTGATTCTAAAGTGTTTCTGTTCTCGCCGGAAATATCAGTAAGCATCTGTGCATTTTCATACGAAATGGTTTTACCTTTTTTTTCTACTGTTGAGATAAGCCAATCAATTAAACTTTTACCCTTTAATTCCTTTGCTTCAAAAAGATAGCCTTCATTTGCAAGTGTTTTGTAAAGATCAGAAGTGGGATTTGCTATTGTTCCATCGTGAATAAAAACAAGTACTGTAAAGTCGGTTGGAGATTGAAAATAATTTACTATTTCCTTCTTTTCTGTTTTTTCTTTTTTATCTTTTAACTTTTCAGCTTGCTTAACAATTATAAGTTTTTTTTCAGAGCCGAACGGAAAAGTAGAAGCCAATCCAATTATACTTGCAAAGCTTTGATTTTCAGCATACAAAACTTCTTTATCAAAATCAGATGTAATAAACGGCTGAACAGCTTTTTCAATTGCATCCACAATGGATTCAACAGAATAACTATCTTCTCCAAAAAGATAGTAAACAGGCAGAATCTTTTTTTGCTTTAATTGCTTTTCAATTTCCTGTATTGCCGGTGCTTTGTTTTTTGCCATTACTAATATTAAAAATAAAAGAGGCTGTCTCAAAACAGTCATTGCGATGGCGATTAGCCGAAGCAATCTCTAATTCAATATCAAAGATTGCTTCACTCGAATTCGCCTCGGTGGACAGGTTGACAATAGAATACTTTTAGGACACAGCCTCTATGAATTAATTATATTTATCTTTTTTCTATCGTAACACTTTCCATTACAATATCTGCATAAGGACGGTCTTGCCCATCTTTTTTAACTTTACCGATTGCTTTTACAACATCGAATCCATCAATTACTTTTCCAAAAATTGTATGATGATTATTTAACCATGGTGTTGCTGCAAGTGTTATAAAAAATTGACTTCCGTTTGTGTTTGGTCCTGCGTTTGCCATAGCAAGTATTCCTTCTGTATCAAACACAAGAGTTGAATCAAATTCATCATTAAATTTTTTGCCCCAAAAACTTTCGCCTCCGCGTCCTGTTCCTGTTGGATCACCGCCTTGAATCATAAATCCATCAATAACTCTGTGAAAAATTACATCTTTATAATATCCTTTGTTGGCAAGTCCAACAAAATTTTCTACTGTTTTAGGAGTTTGCTTATCGAATAGTTCAATTTCAATCGTACCCATATTTGTTTTGATAACCGCTACGGTTGTGCTGTCACTCATTTTTTCTGTTTCCTTTTTTTGTGAGAAAGTATTTGATGATAAAAATAATCCGATTATTGCTGCTGCAAAAAATAATTTTTTCATTTATCCTCCTATGGATTAATAATGTTTGAATAAAGTAATATTAAAATTAAAACTCCAAGTGCAATTCTGTAAAAGATAAAAACAAATGTTGTATTCTTCTTTAAAAACTTAAGTAAAAAATCAATTGCAAGATAGCCGCATATTCCGGATACAATTGTTGCAATAATAATATTAACAGCCATATCATAATTTATATACTCTAAAGATTCTTTTAGTTGAAGCAGACCACTTGCAAGTACTGCGGGAACGCTTAACAAAAATGAAAATCTCGCTGCAACATCTCTTTTCAATCCTAAAAATAATCCACCAGTAATTGTTGTACCAGATCGCGATGAGCCGGGAATTAATGCAACCGCTTGTGCCAATCCAATTAAGATTGAATCCATAAGAGTTATATCTTTTAAATCTTTTTTAAACCTTGCAGTTTTTTCTGCAAGAGCAAGAATGATTGCAAGAACTATCAAACTGATTGCAATTACTGATAAATTTTTTGTGAACGCTCCTTCTATCGCATCTTTAAATAATAAACCGATAATAACAATGGGAATTGTTCCTGCAATAATCATCCAGCCAATTTTTGAGTTTAATGATTGCTCAGAATATTTTATTCTTTTTTGAAAATTGTTTTGTAAAAATTCTATAAAAATATTCCAGAGATCTTTCCAGAAATAAACAAGAATCGAAACCATTGTACCAAGCTGAATAACCGCGATGAACGATGTCCAATGTTCTGGATTTTTATCGGATATTAATCCCATAAGCTTTCCCGCGAGCGTTAAATGCCCCGTACTGCTTACTGGAAGGAATTCAGTTATTCCCTGAAGAACTCCTAAAATAATTGCTTCGATTAAGCTCAAATGCTCTCCTTAAAATTGATATGAAATTCCTAATCTAACTCCGAAAGACAACGAGCTGAAGTCAACATTCCCAATCTTATTTCCCGTTGCATTTTCATCTGGTTTGCCAAGCACATCATAACGAACATCCGCACCTATATGAGCATAAACATTTTCTGCAATTGCAGTATTTCCAACTGCCCGTAAAAGAAATCCAATTCCTATTTTGGAATAATCGTTATTAAAAGGCAGCAATTTTTCAGTCGATGTTAAAAATCTTGGCCCAATACCACCACCAAATTTAAAATTATATCCAGAACCACTTAACACATAATTATATAATGCAGAAGGCATAAGAATAGAATACGTTAAATCGTAATTTCCATCACCAACATTGAAATTAAAAGAACTTAGTAAATAACCAAGTTCTAATTCCATCTGACTATTTGGACTTATCATTCTTCCATAAGAACCTGAAAAATTTATCGCTGAATTAAAATCGCTTTGAGATTCTCCACTAATTGATTCGAGATAAACTTTCAGTTTTGGTACACTTACAAAATCAATTCCCATAGAGGCTCTAAATTCATTTTCTTTTTGCGCAAATGAAAAAATTGTAACAATAGTAACGAACAATGGTATAAATATTTTTTTCATACTTCCCTTATTTCTGATTCAACAACATCAAATAAGTTTTCTTTTTGTTTATTAAAAATAAAAAACATTATCAGCGCAGTAACTATAAATAAAATGTATCCGATAATATGTGTTAAAAAAGCGTAAGCGGCAGCTATCGTTTCACCAAATCCAAAAATTAATACTAAAGTAGATTTTGCAAGCGTATGATAAGAGCCAGTGCTGCCGGGCGTTGGTATTATTACTCCAATCGCACTTATGCTCATTATTATCCAGCCCATTCCAAATGTAATTGGTTGGATGTTTTGCATATCAAGCATCAACAATCCTGCATAAGAACCAAAAGCATACAAAACTATTATTGCAATGGTCCAGAAGATTGTCCAAAAATAATTTTTAGTTCCTTTTAAACTTGCAAAACCTTCCGCAAGCATTGTAAAAACGTATGCGGCTCTTTCCGCAAGTTTATGAGAAATTTTACCAACAACTTTTATAATAAGTTTAGAAAATTTTTCTTTTGATCGTAATATCAAAGAAAGCAAAACGATTGATAAAATTATTACCGCAGCCATAATGTATAAAGAAGTAATCAGCCAGGGAAATTTTTCTGAAAGACTAACACTTGTTAAGAACAGCGCAACAATAATTGATCCGCCCATTGAGATAACATCAATAACTCTTTCCAGTATCACAGTTCCAAACATAGATGAACGTGATAAGCCTTCCCATTTACCAATCAAAACTGCGCGAGTAACTTCGCCAAGTTTTGGTGTAACACAATTTACTCCGTATCCCACCATGAGCGAACCAAAAAGATTTTTCATTGAAGTATTTGGTTTAACGGAATTAAGAATATACTTCCATCTAATCGCGCGGAAATAATGTCCAAGCATCGTTACAACGATAAAAATAAAAACCCAAAGCAGGTTTGCGTGTGATGCGATTTTCAGCACTTCACTAAAATCTACATTGTAAAACGCGATGTATAAAAACACAATCGTAAGTATGATCGAAACACCATAATTAATGATTACACCAATTCTGCCAAATTTACTTTTCTTATCTGAGGTCAACTACAGTTGTTCCTTCCGGCGCTGTAAAAGTAAAATTAGAATCTGGTATTTTTTGATTGAGTTTGTAGTTGGAAAATGAAACTTCCATTGTGCCGGTTCCGGAATTTGTAATTACCGCTTTGTCAATCAGGTTTTCTTGGTTGATGTAAAGTTTAACTTCGCCAAGATTATTTTTTTTTGATTTTGGTTTTAGATTTAAAATCTGTTTGCTTCCATCGGAGGATAAACTTAAATTACACTCAGATGGATATTGATAAACAAGATAATTTATGGAAAGCAATCCTGAGCCTGCTTCATCATAATCGCTTATAATAACTTTCTTATCCTTCTTGTTATAATTCCAGGAAGTAACTCCATCTGCAACAATAAGCTGATTGCCAAATTCAATTCTAAGATTGTTATCTTTTTTAAAATACATCTTACCGGAAAAACTTGCTTTACCGTTAGATTTTTGAGTTACATCAGTTGTTAGATCGGTAATAGAATCAAATTTATTTTGTAATAATTTTAAAACTGATTCCGATGTTTGCGAAAAGCTATGCGTGCAAAAAATAAGTAAAATAATGCTTAATAATATTTTCATACTAATCTCCAAATATTTTAAAATAGTTTAACGTTTGGACTACAAATTGCGCAGAATTGTTTCAAGCTGTTCTTCATTTTCAACAAGAACAGAACGAGCTTTGCTTCCGTCGTTTGGACCAACAATTCCAGCTTCCTCAAGCTGATCAACAATTCGTGCGGCGCGAGAATATCCAAGTTTTAATCTACGCTGCAACAAAGATACAGAACCCTGCTGATGACGTACAATTACTTTTGCCGCATCTTCAAACATCGGATCTAAATCTGATGAAATGCCGCTTGAAGTTTCTTTTTTCTTATCGTACAAAGAAGGCAAAAAATATGGCTTTGAATATGACGGCTGCGAATATACATAGTTTGTAATTTTTTCAACTTCATCTGTAGAGATAAAAGCATTTTGTACACGAATCGGTTTTGGCGAACCAGTCGGAAGAAAAAGCATATCACCTCTTCCGAGCAATTGTTCTGCGCCGTTCATATCAAGTATTGTACGCGAATCAATTTTTGTTGCAACCTGGTATGCAATCCTTGAACTAAAGTTTGCTTTGATAACACCCGTAATAACATTTACGGATGGACGCTGCGTTGCAAGCACAAGATGGATTCCAACTGCGCGAGCAAGCTGTGCTAATCTTGTAATTGGTTCTTCAACTTCTTTTCCCGCAGTAATCATCAAGTCGGCAAGCTCATCCACAATTACAATTATGTAAGGAATAGGATGATGTTTAATTTTATCTGTATCGTGTGGTCTTGTTTTAGGGTCTTTAACTTTTTTATTATAATCAACAATGTTACGCACACCTGCTTTTGCAAGTTTATCGTAACGCCTTTCCATTTCATACTCAGCACTTTTTAAAACTAAAATTGCGTTTTGCGGATTTGTAATAATCTCTTCATCCAAATCCGGTGATACAGCAAGATAATGTTTGCGCAATTTGTTATAGAAAGAAAGTTCAATCTTTTTTGGATCAACCATTACAAACTTAACTTCCGAAGGATGCTTTGTGTAAAGCAAACTGCTAATTATCATATTTATTCCAACACTCTTTCCGGAACCTGTTGATCCGGCAATAAGCAAGTGCGGCATTTTTGCAAGATCGGCAACGTAAACATCACCAGCAATTGTTTTACCAAGTGCTAGCGGCAGCTCTGCAGTAGATTCGTTAACTCTTCCAATAACTGCGCGGGCATTTACAAGTGATGCAATTGCATTTGGAATTTCTACACCGATTGCTCCTTTACCGGGAATCGGTGCGATGATTCTAATTCCGCGTGCTGCAAGCGCAAGTGCGATATCATTTTCCAATCCAACTATCTTACTAATTTTTACACCTGGTGCGGGAACAATTTCATACAACGTTACAACAGGACCGGGAGTAACGGAAATATCTTTTATCTCAATATCAAAAAGTTTTAATTTTTCTTTTAGAAGTCCTGCGTTGTTTGTTAACTCTTCTTCCGCAACTTGATAATTTTCTTCAGGGGTTGGATCAAGTAAATCGAGACCGGGCATTTTATAATCAATTTCTTCTTCCCATTGATTAGGAAGTTTTTGTTCTACCTCTGCTTCAGTTTTTTCTTTCTTTTCAGGAAGCTCGCCGGTTTTTTCGAGATTAACTTTTTTTACTTCTTCATTAAGAACTTCATTTTCAGGTACTGGAACCGGAACATCATCTTTACGGATAATTCTAATATTAGTTTGTTCTTCAGCTTCCTTTTTCATTAGTTCAGCAGCGGATAATTCATCTGGAGTAAGTTTATCTTTCTTTTTCTTTTTATCGTCGCTAAGCTTTTTAATTTTATCAAGTTTTTCTTTTTCTTTTGGATCGACATCAGTGGCTTCTGATTTATTTTCTTCTGCATCATCATCTTTAAATGAAAATACATCTTTAAAGAAAGCGAGAATGTTTTTGATATCAACATCAAGCGCAAAAATTAGAAGCGTTACAAATCCAAAACCTAAAACTAAAATACTTCCAATTCCGCCGATCAATCCGCTTAAAAAATTACCAAGATGGTCACCAATAAAACCTGAAAGTTCATAAGTGTCAGACAATAAATTATAATTAACGCGCAGCACACCAAAAAATGCAGCAATGATTATCGAGCTGATCAATAAAAAATTAGAAAGGTGTAATCGAAATTTGAAATCAATTTTTTTGAAGAATGAAACTCCCCACAAAAACAACACAATTGGAATTGTTATGGAAAAATAACCAAAAGTAGCCTTAACGAGAAAGCTTGAAAAGTGAGCGCCGGAAACACCAAGCCAGTTTTGAATATCAATTTTTTTATCGAATGAAGTAAAAAAATCAGAAAAGAATGTTGTAAGATTTGCCTCATCTCGTCTATCAAAAGTAATTACACTTAAAAATAAAATCACAGAAATAATCAGAAGGAATATTCCGAGTATCTGTTTTTTATTTTCGGGCGTTAAAATAAAATAGTTTTTGCTTGAACTACTTTTTTCATTTTTTTCTTTAACGCTTTTTTTCTTTTTAAGTGCCATTAATTACTTTTTAGTTTTTTTAATACTCCGTTTGTATAAGCCGGAATTTCATCAATCATATCAATTGAGCTGCAATACTCAAGATCAGCTTCAAATCCATTTTCTAAAAGTATTTTACCATGGTCGGATTCACGCATCATTTTTATAAGATTGTCTCCATACTTTTCATATAAAGTTAAAACAGCAGCACCGGAATCGTTTAAATATGAATCTGATTTTACTTTGCTGATTTTTGAAATAAGCATTCCTGCACAAACTGAATCTTCAATAGAGAAATAATTATTTCTTCCTGAACATACAATTTCAACATCCGTGTTTAGTGTTATAAGATGTTTTGCAACTGCGCTGATATTTAAAAAAGAACATGTGTACAAATTATCAGAGTACTTTGCTTTAGCAATTGATTTTGTTCCATTTGTGGTAAAGAATACTATTGTTTTTCCTTCAATAACTTCTTTAGCATACTCAAATGGTGAATTGCCGAGCGCGAAGCCTTCAATCTTTTTTGTGTTTCTTTCACCACCGAGTAACGTTTGTCCGCCAAACATTCCGCCGGAAACTTTAACAGCAAACTCAACACTGGCAACAGGCACAATTTCTTTTGCGCCATTATTAATTGCCGTTACAATTGTAGATGTTGCACGAAGAACATCAATTACAACTGTAGTTTTACCTGCAAAGTAAAGTTCATCAACAATTACGGGTGAAAGAAAAACATTTAGCTTCATAAAAAATTTTACCTTGTTACAAAAGGAAGTTTAACTACTTTTGCAGCAGATTCCTTTCCTCTAATCAAAAAATTAACTTCTGTCCCAATCTCCGCATACTTAACATCAACATAAGCTAACGCAATCGGTTTATCAAGCATTGGACTAACTGTGCCGCTTGTTACCGTACCAATTTTATTATTATTAACCGAAATATCATAACCATGTCTTGGAAAGATCTTTTCATCAGAAATGATAGCAACAAGCTTTCTGTTAAGACCATCCTCTTTTATTTTAAGCAGTGCAGTTTTACCAATAAATTTTGTTTGAGCAAGTTTTGTAATCCAGCCCAAGCCTGCTTCTAAAGGATTCGTGGTTTTATCAATATCGTTTCCGTACAAACAAAATCCCATTTCTAATCTTAAAGAGTCTCTTGCAGCTAATCCAACAGGCTGAATGTTAAATTCTTTTCCTGCTTCAAATATTTTATCCCACAAATCCAAAGCGATTTTTTCATCACCTTTAAAATAAAGTTCGTAACCAAGCTCGCCTGTGTAACCGGTTCTCGATAATATTACATCAACACCGGATAATTTTAAATTTGTAAAATGATAATACTCAAGTGTTATTGGGGTGTCTGTTAGTTTCTGTAATGTCTTTTGAGAAAATGGACCTTGAACAGCGAGTAAAGAATATTCATCACTTAAGTTTTTTAATTCAACATCAAGGCTGTTGTTTTGCTGCATCCATGTAAAATCTTTATCTATGTTTGATGCATTAATAACAAGCATAAACTCATCATCCGCGATTTTGTAAACAAGTAAATCATCTACAATGCCGCCGTCTTCATAGCACATTGCGGAGTATTGAACGCGCCCTGAAGAAAGCTTTGATACATCGTTAGTTGTAATATATTGAACAAAATCCAACGCGGATTTTCCTTTAACAAAAATTTCGCCCATGTGTGATACATCAAAAACACCAACTGAATTTCTTACGGCTTTATGTTCTGCAATTATTGAAGAGTATTGAATCGGCATTTCAAATCCGGCAAACTCCACAATTTTAGCACCTAAGTTTTTATGTGCATTATAAAATTTTGTACGTTTCATGATTTTTTCCGTATAGTTTTAAAGATTTATTTGCTTTGAGTTTTTTTCCAATCGCCTAAGAATTTTTCTAATCCGCTGTCTGTAAGCGGATGATTGAATAATTTATCAATAACAGAGAAAGGCATTGTAGAAACATGCGCACCAAGTAAAGCAGCTTCTACAAGATGCAATGGATGCCGTATACTTGCAACTAGAACTTGTGTTTGATAATCATAATTATTGTAAATCTCAACAATCTGTGCAATCAAATCCATTCCGTTAAAACTAATATCATCAAGCCTGCCAACAAAAGGACTAATGTAAGTTGCGCCCGCTTTAGCAGCAAGCAAAGCCTGCGATGGTGAAAAACAAAGCGTAACATTTGTTTTAATATTTTCTGAGGTTAAAGTGCGAACTGCTTTTAATCCTTCTTTAATCAAAGGAACTTTTACAACAATGTTTTTGTGAATCTTTGAGAGCTCATGCGCTTCCTTTAATATGCCGTCATAATCTGTTGAGATAACTTCAGCACTAACTGGTCCATCAACAATTGCTAAAATTTCATCAAGTAATTTTCTAAAATCTTTTCCTTCTTTTG
This sequence comes from Ignavibacteriota bacterium, assembly GCA_039931535.1. GTDB lineage: Bacteria > Bacteroidota > Ignavibacteria > Ignavibacteriales > Ignavibacteriaceae > IGN3. The sequence continues at coordinate 28,198 of JBDTRQ010000221.1, read as the reverse complement.
ATACGAGCGAAGGATTTGTTGTAACGCCATCAAGTATGCCAAGTGCGGCGGCTTCTTTAATTTCATTTATGTTTGCGGTATCTATAAAAAATTTCATCTTTTTCCTCCTTAGTACTTTTTAATCTTTCCATTCCTGCTCTCTCCCCTTAAGGAAGAGATAGAGAGGGGTTTCTTTCTTACTTAAACTTTTCTGTTAAGTCAGTTCCTTTTTTCTTTGAGAAGAATCTAAACTTACCCATCGGGATAGAAGAATCTTCTTCAATTCTTAATCTTACCAAATATTTAAATTGAATTCTTGCAAATCTCTTATCCTTCAATCTGCTTGCATCCGCTGGATGACATTTTATTATTAAACTAAACTCACGAGAGAATCTTCTAAATCTTTTCAACCAGTCTTCAATATCATAAACAAGATGAGACTCTTTTGTCATAAATCCTGATCCGCCGCAAACAGGACAAACCTCTTTCATTGCCTGATTAATATTTTGGCGAATTCGCTGTCTTGTAATCTGCACTAACCCAAAATCACTCATTGGCAGAACAGAAACTTTAGAACGATCTCTGCGGAATTCTTTTTTCAGCTCATCATAAATCTTTTTTCTATTTTTATCTTCTTCAAGATCGATAAAATCTATAACAATAATGCCGCCAATATCACGTAATCTTAATTGCCTTGCAATCTCACGCGCTGCTTCTAAATCTGTTTTAAGAGAATTTAATTCCTGTTCTTTACTTTTTGCATAACGTCCGCTGTTAACATCAATAACAACCATAGCTTCCGTATGCTCGATAATAAGATAGCCGCCGCTTGGCAGAGAAACTTTTCTGCCCATCAAAGTTTTTATTTGTTCTTCGATCTTAAACTCATCAAATATAGATGATGAGGATTTGTAAAGATCTATTTTTTCTAAAAGATTCGGTTGAACAAGCTGTACATAATTTTTAATCTGTTTGTAAAGTTTTTTTGAGTCTACGAAAACTTTTGAAATATCGGGTGTAAGTAAATCACGAATCACACTATCAGTTGTGCTCATATCCTGATGAACTAATGACGGCGGTTCTTCGCTCTTTGCAGCCGCTTCAATAGTTTTCCAGGTTTTTACAAGATTTGTTAAATCATCTTTAACTGCATCTTCGGTTTGATCTTTTGCAACAGTGCGGATAATCAATCCATAATTTTGCGGAAGAATACCGCGCGCAATATTTCTTAATCTTCTTCGTTCTTTGAAATCGTATATCTTTTTTGAGATGCCAATTTTATTATCGAAAGGAAGCAGTACACAAAATCTGCCCGGAAGTGAAACTGAAGAAGTAACACGAACACCTTTATTGCTAACAGGTTCTTTAGTTATCTGTATTAGAATTTCTTCGCCTTTGCGAAGTTTGGTAATTACTGGTTCTGGCGGCGGAGTTGATGAACCGTTATTTCGATTTGGTTTTGATTCATCATCGTCTGTATCATCAACATCTGAATCTTCATCACCAAGCATATCTTGAAATTGTTTTGTGCGATCACCAATATCTGAAAAATGAAGGAATGCATCGTGCTTCATTCCTATATCTATAAATGCGGCTCTTATTCCCGGAAGTACTCGCGCAACTCTTCCAAGATAGATATCCCCAACCATTCTCCTGTTTTCAGGATAGTCAACAAAAAAGTCGGCTAAATTTCCATCTTCCGTAATCGCAACACGCGTTTGGTTGGAAGATGAATTTATTATAATTTCTTTTATCATAAATAAAAAACTCTCTGTATGAAATAAAACATTTCATTATTAAAAACTTGTGAAAATCTGATTTGAGCAAAGCAATGCTCAGTGGGCGGTAAAATCCATGGCTGCCATTTAGCAGCAAAAGTTGAGTTGTAAAACTCCTAAAAAAATTTATTAATGCGATGAGCATCAAAATCCTGTTTTAAAAAATCTTAGATAAATAACTTACTTAAGCCAGTTATCCTAAAATCAGGTCAGTCAGAGCTTGTCGAAGACTGACTTTAATATATAGTCTTGCCACACTTCGACAAGCTCAGTGTGACATAAAGAATTCATCAATAAATTGTCATTGCGAACGATTCGCCGCGGCGAACTCGAGTAAAGCAATCTGTCCTAATTACTTAGTAGATTGCTTCGTCCTAATCGGACTCGCAATAACAAAAAAACTAATTAGCCGGTTGCTCTGCTGGTGGATTATTTTTAGCTTCTTTTTCAGCAGCTTCAATTAATAATTTTCTTCTGCTTAAAGAAAACTTGCCGTTTTCTATTTTTAATAATTTAACGGTAATTTTATCACCAACTTTTAGGTAATCAGAAACTTTATTTACTCGTTTAGTGTCTATCTCAGAAATATGAAGTAATCCGTCTTTGCCAGGAAGAATTTCAACGAACGCACCAAAGTCAGCTATCTTTGTAACAACACCATCATAAACTTCTCCAACTTCCGGAGTTGCAGTTAATTTTTTGATGTACTCTTTAGCCTGCTGTGCGTTTTCCTTATTTGGTGAAGCAATATTTATTGTTCCATCATCATCAATGTTGATATCAACACCAAACAATCTTTGCATTCCCTGAATTGTTTTTCCACCTGGTCCAATAATTAATCCAATTTGATCAGTTGCAACATTCATTGTAATTAATCTTGGAGCATATTGTGATAATGAATCTTTTGGTTTGTTGATTGCCTCATTCATCTTACCAAGAATGTGCATTCTTCCTTCTTTTGCTTGATGAAGAGCTTTCTCCATAATTTCAAAAGAGATTCCTTGAATTTTAATATCCATTTGGAATCCTGTAATACCATCGCTTGTTCCGGCAACTTTAAAATCCATATCACCAAGATGATCTTCATTTCCAAGTATATCAGAAAGCACTGCGTAATGGTTTCCTTCTTTAACCAATCCCATCGCAATTCCGGAAACTGCTTTTGTAATTGGCACACCAGCGTCCATCATTGCAAGTGAACCTGCACAAACAGTTGCCATTGATGATGAACCGTTTGACTCAAGAATATCCGAGATAACTCTTATTGTATATGGAAATACATCAGCAGCAGGTAATACCTGTCTTAACGATCTTTCTGCAAGATTGCCATGACCGATTTCTCTTCTGCCAACGCCTGTCATTCTTCCAACTTCTCCCACGCTAAATGGCGGAAAATAATATTGAAGGTAGAATTTCTTGCTGTATTCTTCCAACAAACCATCAACAGTTTGTTCATCGCTTTTTGTACCAAGTGTAATGTTAGTTAAGCTCTGTGTTTCACCACGTGTAAATAAAGCTGAACCATGTGTTCTTGGTAAATTTCCAAGTTCAATTGTTATCGGGCGAACTTGTGTTGTGTTTCTTCCATCCAGACGAATACCTTCCTTTAAAATCCTTTCACGCATAAGATCTTTTTCTAAATCATGAAGAATTTCGCCAATAACTTTTTCCTGTTCGGGATATTTTTCTGCAAGCGCTTGTTTTACAGATTCAGAAAGTTCTTTATTCTTTGCAGATCTTTCTTCTTTAGCAAGGATAGAATAAACGATTTCTTTATACTTTGCTTCAGCTAAACCATAAACATCTTTTTTAAGATCAGCATCAATTGTTGGTTCTGTAACAATCCATTTGGTTTTTCCGGCTTCTGCTCTTAGTTGATTTTGAAGTTCAACAATTTTTTTTATTTCCTGCTGAGCAAACTTTAGAGCATCAAGTAAATCTTGTTCGCTAACTTCTTTCGAATCACCTTCAACCATCATTATGGAATCAGCAGTACCAGCAACAATAAGTTCAATATCGCTTAATTTAATTTGTTCTTGTGTTGGATTAACTACAAGCTCACCACCAACTCTGCCAACTCTTACTTCGCTCATAGGACCATCAAACGGAATATCTGAAATAGCGAGTGCCGCAGAAGCACCACATGCTGCTAATACATCCGGATCATTTTCACCATCGTAAGAAACAACCATTGCAACTATTTGAGTTTCATTTTTAAAACTTGGTGGAAATAATGGTCTGATTGGTCTATCGCATAATCTTGAACTTAAAATTTCTTTTTCAGTAGGTCTTCCTTCGCGTTTAATATATCCACCTGGAAATTTTCCTGCGGCAGAAGTTCTTTCACGATATTCAACTTGTAACGGAAAATAATCTAATCCTTCTTTCGCTTCGGTAGCAGCAACTGCTGTAACCAGCACCATTGTATCTCCATAACGAACCATTACTGATCCGTTAGCTTGCTTTGCATATTTTCCTGTTTCTATCGAAAATACTCTTCCGCCTATTTCAACTTCTTTCTTAACAACCATTACTTAGCCTTTACTTTCTGATGTTCAAATCTTTAATTACTGCTCTGTATCGTGCAATATCTTTTTTAATTAAATAATCGAGAAGTCTTCTTCTCTTACCAACCATCATCATCAATCCTCTTCTTGAGTGATGATCTTTTTTATGAACATCAAAATGTGAAGTAAGATCATTGATTCTTTTTGTGAGTAGTGCAATCTGCACTTCAGATTTACCCGAGTCATTTGTGTCTTTCCCAAATTTGGTGATGATCTCAAGTTTTTCTTCTTTGGTCATTTTCTCTATCCTTTATTTATTTGTACGATATAATTCCAGTGTGCACCGGAATTAATTATTTAGTTCACTAAAAATCTTTAAACCGTTTTCTTTGTCTTTATTCATTTGGTTGATTAACTCTTCTGCAGAATTAAATTTTTCTTCTCCGCGTAATCGTTCAACCAATTCTACTGTTACAACTTCACCATAGATTTCACGATTGAAATTAAAGATGTAAGTTTCTGTAACAACTTCGCCTTCGTTATAAAACGTTGGTCGCTTACCAATACTTAAAAGTCCAATATGTTCTTCATCTTTTAAAAGAACTTTTGCAGCATAAATACCGATTGCAGGCAGCAGTTTTTCTTGCGATGATAATTTTATATTTGCTGTAGGAAAACCAAGTTCTCTGCCGCGTTTATCACCGCTGATTACAGTCCCGCTAAAAGAATAATTTCTGCCAAGTAATCTATTAGCTTTTTTAAGATCGCTATTACTTAAAGCATTTCTAATTTTAGTACTGCTAACAATTTCATCATCAACATAAAAAGCATCAACCGTTGTAACAGAAAAATTTTCTTTTGCGCCGATACTTCTCAGAAGGTCAACATTCCCGCTTCTGCCTTTTCCAAAATGATGATCGTGCCCAAGGACAATTTCCGTTAACCCGATTCCATTTACCAGATAATCATAAATAAACTGCTCGCCTGTAAGCGATGCAAATTCTTTAGTAAAATTTATCGTTAAAAAGTTTTCAACTCCGCGTTTTTCTAAAAGATTTTTTCTTTCTTCCAGAGTTGTCAATATTTTAACATTGCCTCCATTACCCAAAACCGTTCTTGGATGAGGATGAAAAGCAATTACAACATTTCTGCATCCTTTTTCTCTTGAACGGTCAATCAATTTGTCAATAATTTTCAAATGTCCGGGATGAATCCCATCAAAGGTACCAAGTGTAAGAATAGTATTTTTATCCTTCTTTAAATCTTTAATACTATTAAAAACTTGCATCTAAAAATATCATAAATAACTTATTAATAAATCATGTCATCCTGAGCCTGTCGAAGGATGACCCTCTCATTAATTTGTCACACTTCGACAAGCTCAGTGTGACATCAATTAAACATTGATGTAAAATCTTCAAGATTAAAAGCATCATCAACTTTGTAATCACCAATTTCAGTTCTTCTCAGCAGATTTAAAACTCCCCCGCAGCCAAGTTCTTTCCCAAAATCATCAGCAATAACTCTTATGTAAGTTCCTTTGGAACACGCAATTTCAAAATGAAGATCAGGTAAATCAATCTTTGTAATTTCAAAAGAAAAAATTTCTACTTGCCTTGCTGCTCGTTCAACTTCTTTGCCGGCTCTTGCAAGTTTATACAATGCTTGACCTTTATGCTTTAGAGCTGAAAACATCGGCGGAACTTGTTCAATATTTCCTAAAAACTTATCTCTGACAGAAAGAATCTTTTCTTCGTTCAAATCTTCCGGCAAAACTGTTTCTGTAATTTCAGTTGCCAAATCCATAGATGGAGAAGACTTGCCGAGAGTGATTACTCCTGTATATTTTTTTCTTTGCGCCTGATATTCAGAAATCTCTTTAGTTTTTTTTCCGGTACAAACAATTAGTAAACCAGTTGCAAGCGGATCAAGAGTTCCTGCGTGCCCCACTTTTTTAACTTTAGTTAATCTTCTAACACGACTTACAACATTAAACGAAGTCCAGTTTACAGGTTTATCGATCAGTATAACCTGACCGGATAAGTAATCAAGATTCTGCGGATCCTTCGTTTGTTTTGTTATCATCATCTTCGTGAATTTTTTTAATCAGTCCTTCAATCTTTTCAACGTAATCAAGCGTATCATCAATAAAAAATTTTAGTTCTGGTATAAATTTTATTCTTATACGATGCGCTAATTCTGATCTTATAAATCCTTTTTTATCTTCAATCTTGCTAAGAACAATTTCTCTTTTTTCTTTTTCAAAAACTGATAAATAAATTTTTGCTAATTTAAGATCAGGACTAACTCTTACATTTGTAATCGTTAAAAAACCAAGATTAACATGAGAAAGTTTATGTAAAAAGATAAGACTAATCTCTTGCTTAATAAGATGTTCAACTTTATCAACTCTATGAGACATTTATTTACCACACGATCTAAAAATAATTACGCTAATGTTTTCTTTGTTTCTACAATTTTAAATGCTTCGATTATATCGCCAACTTTTATATCGTTATAGTTTTCGATGTTCAATCCGCATTCATAACCAGCATCAACTTCTTTAACATCATCTTTAAATCTTCTTAAATTGCCAATGCCACCTTCATGAATTACAATTCCATCACGAATCAATCTTATTTTATTATTTCTTGTAATCTTTCCATCAAGCACATAACATCCTGCCACTGTTCCTGATTTTGGAACTTTGAAGGTATCGCGTATTTCAATAGTACCTGTTACTTCTTCAGAAATTAGCGGAGATAATAATCCTTCTAATGCTGATTTAACTTCACTGATAGCATTGTAAATAACACTATAAAGTCTGATATCTACTTTTTGATTTTCTGCAAGTTTTCTTGCATTGATATTTGGACGAACGTGGAAACCAATTATAATTGCATTTGATGCAGCAGCAAGAAGCACATCGCTTTCAGAAATTCCGCCAACACCTTTATGTATAACCCGAACAATAACTTCCTGATTACTAAGTTTCATTAACGAATCTGATAATGCTTCAACAGAACCATCCACATCGCCTTTTACAATTAGCGCAAGTTCTTTAACACCACCAATGCTAATTTGTTTTGCAAGTTCATCAAGAGTTATATGATGAATTTGTTTTTGATCCTGTTCACGTTTTAACTGTTGTCTCTTCAAACTTATTTCGCGCGCTTCACGTTCAGAATCAAGAACGATAAAAGTATCGCCGGCTTGCGGTGCGCCTTCAAATCCAATTACAAGTACCGGTGTTGAAGGTGGAGCTTCTTTTACTTTGTTGCCTCTTTCATCAAACATTGCTCTAACTTTTCCATGATGAATTCCTGCAACAAATGAATCGCCAATTCTTAAAGTTCCTTTTTGAACAAGAATGGTTCCTGTTACGCCGCGTCCTTTATCAAGTTCTGCTTCTACAACTGCACCGCGTGTATGTCTGTTAGGATTTGCTTTTAAATCAAGTATATCAGCTTCAAGAATAATTTTTTCAAGTAAAACATCAACATTCAATCCGGTTTTTGCAGATAGCTGCACAGATTGGTATTTACCGCCCCAATCTTCTACAAGCACATTTCTATCAGCCATTTGCTGTTTGATTTTTTCCGGATTAGCACCAGGTTTATCAATTTTATTTATTGCGATAATTATCGGTACACCTGCAGCTTGTGCGTGATTTAACGCCTCAACTGTTTGAGGCATAACCGCATCATCGGCAGCAACAACAAGCACAACAATATCTGTTAACTGCGCACCACGCGCTCTCATTGCCGTAAATGCTTCGTGACCAGGAGTATCAAGAAATGTAATTTGTTTTCCATCGCCAATATCAACTCTGTACGCACCGATGTGCTGTGTAATTCCACCTGATTCTCCCGCAACAACATTTGTTCTTCTGATGTAATCGAGAAGAGATGTTTTACCGTGATCAACATGACCCATAATCGTAACAACTGCTGATCTTGGCTGCAGTTCATCATCATCATCAATAATATCTTCTAAAATTTCAGAAGTATATTCTTTCTGAAATTCAACTTCAAAACCAAACTCATCAGCAACAAGCGTAATTGTTTCAACATCAAGTCTTTGATTAATCGAAACCATCAAACCAAGACTAATACATTTAGAAATTACATCACCCACCGGAACTTCCATAAGATTTGCAAGCTCGCTAACAGCAATAAACTCATTAACTCTGATAATGTTTTTATCTAAAGTCCTTAATTCCTCTAACCGTTCTTCTTCAGCTTCTCTTTCTCGTCTTTTCTTTTTTCTGGATGAAGCCCTGTTTGTTGTTGCCGTATCATCCATACTAAGCATAGTTTTCTTTATGGCTGCTTTAACATCCTTTTCATCAATCTCAAACTTCTTAACTCGTTTACGCTTTTTAGTTGTTGTTTCTTCGGGGGTAACTTCGGCTATAGTTGTTTTCTTTTTAGTTTTTGGTCGTTTCTTTTTCTTAACTACATCATTAGCAGTGGTCGTAGTTTCGGGTTTGCCATCAGCCGGTCTTTGAGTTCCCGGAAGTCTTTTAACTTGGGGTTTGGGTTTTTTATCTTCGCCCAAATCCATTTTACCAACAACTGTTAAACCTCTTTTCCTATTCTCCTCTTTGCCTTTTGGAGAAACAAACTTTTTGGGTTCTTGAGTTGCAGTCGGCTGTTTTTCAACAACCCTATCATTTTTTTTATCAACAACAACATCGGCTACTGTTTCTGGTTCCTTCTCTTCAGCAACGTCAGTTTCTAAAATTGGTTCTGTTTCTACTTCAACAGGAACATCGGTAATTACAATTTGTTTTGCTTCATCTTCTTGAACAAGTTCTTCTTCAATCTTGATAACTTGTTCTTCTTTTTCGGATTTATCAGCACGCTTCTTATTGAACTCTGCAATTTTTTTGTAGTGCTGTTCAGCTTTTTCTATATCCTTTTTAAAGTGAGCATTTATCTCTGTAATCATTTCTTCTGTAAGAATAGATTGATGAGATTTTACTACATGTCCTTTAGTTTTCAGAAACTCAATAAGATTTTCTGAAGAAAGATTTATCTCTGCTGCGAACTTATATAATCTAATTTTGGGTGATTTTGTTTCAGACATTTATTAGTTACCTTTTTTTAGGCTATTCCTCTTCTTCAAACTGCGATTTAATTATTTCCAGTATCTCTTCAATTTTTGCTTCATCAAACTCTTCAATCTCTTTAAGCTTTTCTGTTCCCGCTGTAAGTACTTCAATTGCGGTATCGTATCTGTGATTGATAAGTATCTCATAAACATCGGCACCAAGCTCTTCTTTAATATCTATTAACTCAATGTCTTCTTCGTATTCTTCAAATGGTTTTTCTTCACGTAAGATTTCAATTTCATAACCGGTTAAGCGCATTGCTAATCTTATATTTACGCCGTTTCTTCCAACGATAAGCGAAACCTGATCGCTGTCTGCGGTAACTATAGCTTTTTTCTCATCTTCATCAAGCTCGATTTTCTTTAACTTAGCCGGAGCCAATGATTTTTGAATGAAAATAATTGGGTCATCAGAATAACTAACAACATCTATATTTTCATTATTAAGCTCGCGTACAATTGCATGAATTCTAACGCCTTTCATTCCAACGCATGCACCAACTGCATCAATTCTTGCATCCTGAGATTCAACTGCAATTTTTGCTCTTTCACCTGGTTCGCGTGCAATCGATTTAATTTCAATAATTCCATCATATATTTCAGGAATTTCAATTTCAAATAATCTTCTTAAAAACATATTATCTGATCTTGAAATAACGATAACGGGTCCGCTGTTTCCTTTTCTAACTTCTTTAACGATAGCTCTTATTGTTTCACCCTTTTTGTATTTTTCAAAAGGAATTTGTTCGTTACGCGGAAGTACGAGTTCGTTTTTGTTATGATTAACCAGAATATCATTTTTCCTTATTTGATAAATATCGCCAACAACAATTTCACCAAGCAATTCGTTGTATTCGTTGTAGATAATTTCTTTTTCAAGTTCACGTATTTTTTGATTTAGACTTTGTTTAGCAAGAACAACAAGCCTTCTGCCTAAGGATGCAAGTTCAATCTTTTCAACAAAATCTTCACCAACTTCAAGATCGTCTTCGTTGCCTTTTTTATTAACATCTTCAAGACTTATTTGCGTGTTGGGATCTTCAACAACTTCTACAATTTCACGTTCAAGAAATATTTCTATATCGCCTCTATCCATATTAACAACTACATCAAACTTTGCTTCCTCGCCGTATTTTTTCTTTACAAGCAATCCAAATATTTCCTCGAGTATTCCACCGAGTACGTCTCTATCAATGCCTTTTTCCCTTACCATTTGCGCAAAGGATTCGACAATATCGTAATTCATTTACTTTCTCCTATTCTAAGAAAAACTAATTATAACTTTTGCAGTTGTTATGTTTTTAAATTCAATTAAAATGTTTTTTTTATCAGAAAGAAAAGTTAATTCTTCTCCTTCTACGGTCAATAATTTTCCGGTAATAGTTTTAGTTTCTTCACCGGATTTGTAAGTAAGCTCAAAATTTCTGTTGATGTGCTTGGGAAATTGTTTTAGGAATTTAAGCGGTCTATCAACACCGGGAGATGAAACCTCAAATCTGTAAACTTGATCTATAATACTTTGTTCTTCAATAACAGAATTTATTTCCCTGCTAATTTGGGCGAGATTTTCAGCATCAACATTCTTTTCAGAATCAACAAAAACCTCGATAATCCTTTTTTTGTTATCACCCCTAAAAGAAATATCCACCACAAAAAAGTTTAGCTTTTCTGCGATTTCGTTTGAAATTTGAACTATTTTTTCTTTATTTATATCCATACTAACAAAAAACGCCCTCAAAGGGGCGAATCACTAAGCCAAAAATAGGATTAATTATTATGACAAACAAGAAATTGTTTAGAGTGGCTTGATCGAAAATGACTGTTTTTTAAACAAAAACTTATTTCAAAACTATTCCCGAAAGGATTGTTACAAAGTTATTTCAACACCATCATCTTCTTAGTTGAAACATAGCTCCCAGATTGCAAACGATAAATATAAACTCCGCTTGCATATTGTGATGAGTTGAATTCAACTTCATAATAGCCAGGTTCTTTTTGTTCGTTTACTAATGTGGTTACTTCATTTCCAAGAATATCATAAACAATCAGCCTTACCCCCAACCCCTCTCCTAAGGAGAGGAGAGTTGATGGAATTGAATACCTAATTTTTGTTGTTGGGTTAAATGGGTTTGGATAGTTCTGTTCTAACTTATATTCCGTTGGCAATGAGTACTGTAAAATAAACTGCTTTGTTAAAAAGACGCTTTTGTTGTCTGTAATAAAGAACTCAATTGTGTCTGCTTCTGATGTTCCAATGTTATAGTCAACATCAAAAGTATAAACTATTTCTTTTTCTTCTTGTGGATTTAAGATGATTGTATCAACTCCAGTTTCGTGAAATTTCAAATGCTCTAAGCCCCTTTGGGAGGTGCCTGCCTGCCGGTAGGTAGGTTTGGGGAGGCTTGCGATTTCTGTATCTGAAATATTTTTTAGTTGCAAAACTATCTGGTTATTCTTTACTCCAGGCTTAACACTGTAGGCATTTTGTGCTATTATTATTGATGATAATAACATTGCTGATAATAATATTTTCATTGTTTAATTCCTTTTTTCCCTTTGTTATTCTTGGTGTTGTTTTTCCTCTGCGAGCTTTCTCTTGATCTCACTTAGCGACCTTTGCGTGAAATGTTTTGGACTTTTGTTCACGCAAAGTGCGCCAAGTTAATCCGCTAGGTCTGCAAGGTTTTAGTTATACATATTCCATCAACCATTAAACATCCCGCCACAGCGGGCAGGCATACATCTTACGGAACATTTAATAAAATTTCCACTAAACTGTTTACAGATATATCCTGCTGCTTATCCAAGGAAACATTTCCAAGACTTGCTCTAAAACTTAAGTTTACTGGGAGTAATTCTTTTGTTGTTATTCCATCTCCATTAGTTATTCCAATATCTCTCCACGCTAATGAGTAATATTTTACATCTGCACTATTGATTGGTTGATTATTACTTGTCTTGTTTACTTTTACAGAACACAAAACTGTACTAAAATCCACAACGGGATTTGTTCCTAAGTTTTGCTGTTTATCCTTTGAAACAAATTCGTGTGTCATTCTAAAACTGTAATTAATTGGAAGCAGTTCTTTGTATGCAACTCCGTTTGAAGTTGTTCCAAATGTTCTCCACGCACCGGCATAATACTGAACTGTGCCTTCGTCCATTAAATTGCCAGAACTGTTGCGAAGCTCTACTGCTGCATTAACAGTTTGGAAAACTACAGTTGGGTCTGATGAAACATCTTGCTGCTTGTCAATGCTGCCGAATTCATAAGTCATTCTAAAACTGTAATTAATTGGAAGCAGTTCTTTGTATGCAACTCCGTTTGATGTTGTACCAAAACTTCTCCACGCACCAGCGTAGTATTGAACTGTTCCAACATCGATTAGTGAACCCAAGCTGTTTTTTAATTGCACTGCCGCATTTACTGTGACAAAGGTGTAAGTACTGTTTTGTGCGGGTACATTATTTACTGTCTGGTTTGCTCCCTCATAAAACACTCTTACACTTATTGTTGGTTTTGTGGTTATAACAGTAAAAGTGCCGTCTCCATTATCCACAGCGTCTTTCCAGCTTCCTTCATAGTACATTACATTGCTTGCAGGTATTTGATTGCCCAAACTGTTTTTTAAATTTACAACAAGATTTGGATTAGTAGTTTGAGTTACTGTAAACTGCAATGTATCTGAAATTGAATATCTATCCTTAACCCAAACGGGAAATGAACCAACTATTTCAATATCAGAAGGTAATATCTCAGCAGTTAATACACTGTCTGAAATAAATGTTGTTGTCTTAGGTTGACTGTTAAAATATACAGTTGAAACTGTATCAAACCCTCTTCCTTTTACTTCCAAATCAAATGAGGCAGTATTTATTAATATCGTTGATGGAATAATTGAATGCAAGAAAAATTCATTCTCTATGTTATTTAACTCTATTGTAATGGCTTGCTGAGTTTCTTGGACATAGTAGAAGAATTTGTCTGGATAGTTATCGAATAAAAATATTTTACCGTTTGGTGGCAGCAACAAATTTCTTATCAACTTACCAGTGGCAGTCCTATAAATATCAATAGCCCCAGTAAAATATTCAGAACTTTGAGTATCTTCTTTTAATAATGATTTTTGAAAAATAATATATTTTGTATCAGAGGATAAGTAACCATATGAACGAAAAGGATAGTGAATTGGAGAGTAAGTAAAATGATCTGTCAAATCATAAACCTGGTAAAATTGATCAATTTCATTTTCAGATTGAAGATAACTTAGTAACACATGATCTATTTTAATATCGTCTACAATTTTGTAAGTATTTGGAGATTGTTCAATTCCAAGTGAGTCCAGAACTATTCTATCTATTATATGTTTCTCAATAATTGAATATCGCACTAAGTATATTTTGGATGTTAAGGTATCAAACACAGTGAAGTATAATTTTATTTTATCTTTAGACAAGTAGATATTCTCTTCATCAAATAAATCCAAATTTGTCAGCGAATCAACTACTTCGTGCGTATTTACAGCAACAAATCTTAAACTAATTCCTTCGTTTCCATTTAAACTCTCATATAACACCACAAACTGATTTAGCGAATCATTATACAGTATCTCGGATGCCGCTTGAACATTTTCTAGCAAAATCGTAGCATTTGAATTGTTAAGACAATTAACAACCTCTAATTGAGATCTGTTTTGAAAAAATAACCAGTTATTTGTTTTATCAGTTGATATGAAATTGATACGCCCTGCTTTATCAAGATATTTTGAAATATATCCTGTACTTAAATCCAGTTTTTCAATATTAGAATACCTAGCATCTGGTTCATATGTAGATATTAAATAAATATATGGTTGCGCAGTATTATTACTGTTTAGCAATATTAAGACTGTAAATAATATTTTAATAAAAATTATTTGTTTCATTATTTCCTCTCTTTAATTACCCCAATCAATTGGATAGTTACCATTAATTATTCCATCATATATTTCCCAAGCTTCTTCTGCATATGGTTTTTCATGCCCTTTTACAATTGGTGGATTATCTTTTACCCATTTGCCTGTACTATTTTTCTTCTTAGGAAAATCAGGTTTCCATTTGTAGTAAAATCCACCATTATAAAGTTGCCATAACTGCATCATTAATTCGTTATCACTATAATAATTTGCTGCAGAATACTTTTTAATAACCTTTTCATATCTGTCATCAGCAAAAATAGATTTTTTATCTTGAATCAATCTTTTTCCTGCATCAACATTCTTTTTCCAATTCCAAATCTCTTCATCACTTGCACTTGGATTATCAATCTGCATTAAACCATAACCATGGGGCCAACCCCAAATTGGAAAACCATTCAAACTTCCACTTTCATTAAAATGTTTCCATTTAGGCCAACTCTCTTTATAAACTATTATTTGTTCGAAGAGAGACAATCCACTTTTGATTTCTGCGGGAGTTGGATTTTCTCCAATTACTCTTATATCCAAATTCTTTGAAGCTGTATATAGATATCCACCATAAACTATAGAGGCAGTGATTTTGATTTTATCACCTCCGATTATTTTTGCATCCCAAGGTACTGACCAAAGGACTGCTGGATTTCCGAAACCTGTTTCATCTCCTCTAAAAATCTCCTTAGTAATTCTGTCAGGTGAATCTCTTTTATCAATCCATTTAACTTCTAATTCCCAAACTAAATTATATGGTCCAATTAATTGAAATTTTGGTCTGGCAGTAAATAATATTTCAGGCATTTTAGGAAATTCTGTAATAAATTTATCTCCTTTTACATAGTTTATTTCTATTAGATCTCCAAGTACCAAGCTTTTATTTACATAAAGGTTTTCAACAAAATTAACATTGGCACAACTAACAGGGTTATCATTCTCAATGTTTGTGTTGTTATTAGTCAAACTTCTGTTTTGCTGATTCATATCAATTACACCAACACGAATGCTTACGCTTCCGCTATCTGCACTTGTATCAGCTATAAAGTAAAATGGCTGGGTTACTCCGTAAAAATAATTCGTATCTATTCCTGCATTGCTCAGTTTGCCAAGTACACATCCATCAAGCATACCAAGTTCAAATGTTTGTAAGCTGTCAAAAAAAGTTGTTGTTCCATCAGGATTTAATTTCTTCGGTATTATTCGAGCTGTATCACCAGCACTAATTGTGGGCGGGTCTATCTCAATTATAAATGGAGTTTTTGTTATTGTTATCTCACCTACTCCAACCAAATGATTACCGATAATTATTAGATCGGTATTCGTTCCTTCTTGTTCATCATTTTTATCTAATGTGTTTTTTTGTATTTGCTTTGTGGTATTTGTTCCGTTGTTTATTCTTAACGGTCGGGTAAATATTATCAAATCTGCTTCTGCAACTATAACAATCTTTGCCTGCTGTTGTGTTATTTGCGGATTTACTATCACCTTAAATTCATTTGTTATTTCTGTAAATGTATCCGATGTGTCTCCTGTTGCAGCATCGAGTATTGTGCCAAATTCTCCACCTTCTGCAAGGTCAACAATAAAACTTTGTAATTGTGTAAACTCAATTGTATCACTCACTTCATTAATCCACATCAATTGAACATTTACTGTATCACCCGGTATTACCACCTTCTTATCCATTTTTACATAAATGCTTCCTCCTTCTGATGGTGGTGGGATATTATTTTTCTTTACAGCAAAACTAAATTCAATTGGAATTATTTCTGCATCACTGCTGGAGTGTCTAATTTTTACAGTTGCTGAAGAATCGGGCTGCACACCGTTTGCATAGTATGTAAAGGTTGTAAATAGATTATTATAACTTAATCCCGTAAATGAAGTTGCTGTTTCGTTTGTTTCTGCATTTTTTATACTTCCGTATTGCTGTCCTTCAATCACTTCTATGTTAAATGTTACATTATCAGGCGGGCATCCACCATTGCCGGGATGTGAACAAGGCGAATTATTATTTCTTAATTGTGGCGTTACTTCCTTAGAATAGTAATGCAATAATGTGTCGGCTTCATACTGCTGGTTTACAAAACGTAAATCGGGATTAACAATTAGTGTATGCCAATCTGTAAAGGTATTATCATTAAGATTTTTTATTCTTATAATTACTGATGCTTCTGATTCAGAATAATTATCAAAGTGCACCCTGTAAACCGATGAGTTTTCTCTTTCAAATGTTCCCGGTCCTTCGTATCCAATATAATCTCCTGTGCCGGAAAGCTCTGCACCTGTTAACCCAGTTAGTAAAGTTCCAAATGTTTCATAAGGATAAAAATTACCTGCTGAATCTGAATACTCAACTCGTTCAAAGTAGGCATAATCAGTTCCCGAAATTATTTCTGCTTCATACAAAGTTGCAGAACTGAATATTATAAACGTTCCGCTTTGATATGGAAACAATTGCTGGTATGGTTCGATTGGAAATCCAGAACAGCTATAAACCGATTGATAATACGAGGGTCTCGTAATGTTTAGACAAGGATCTAATGATGATATATGATAATCTGGATTTATACCCTGCGGATTCACCTCCACCTTTTCTTTAATTATTACTTGCGCGGAAACGAGAGACGAAAGAAGAAAGACGTAAATGCGAGAAGCGAGATCTTGTGTAAGCTTTTCAGCCTGTCAAGTTCTTTTTTAACTAAACTTTTTTCCATAAAGTTTCTCCACTGTTATGTGCTTTTTCAGAAACCATAAAAGATTTATTAAATCTTGGTTGCAACGTAAATTGATAGGTTATTAAAATCAATAGTTGTGCAGAATTTATTTTTTTAATAGTGCGTTTATGGTTAAAAATTATTTTACTACGCTTAATTGTTAACGAATGGAAATTAAAAAAGGCGATTCAAATTTGAATCGCCTCGTTAAAAAGTTTCATAGTCGCACGAAAGGATTCGCCGCGGCGAACTGCGCTACTGTTTATCCACACAAATAAATAATTACAATCATTTTAGTGCATTTTCAAAAAGAATGATTTATTTTAGAATTAGATATTAATCCCTTCTTTAATTAATAGTACGCAGGTCTTATTATGAAAAAACATATTACCACTCTTGCCTTTTTCGCTTTTTGCAGTACAATTATATTTGCACAAAGTAACCCGTTACCAGGGGTAAGAACCACACTTTTTGCTGGTTCTGGTATTTGCGAAGTTTGCCATGCAAGTGATGGTGGAAATGTTATGACTGTAAACGGACTTGATGTTTCGCCTGTTACTTATTGGCGCTCAACAATGATGGGCAATGCGAGCAAAGATCCTTTTTGGCGTGCTGTTGTTGCGGAAGAGGTTCACAGATTTCCAACGCTGCAGCAAACGATTGAAACAACCTGTATAAACTGCCACTCGCCAATGGGATATACAGAGGCATTTTTTAACGGAGCAACAAATTACTCAATGGCGCAGATGAAAGTTGATGCAGTTGCAAATGACGGCGTAAGCTGTACAGTTTGCCATCAAATAAAACCGGAAAATTTTGGTTCGGCGCTTTCGTATTCCGGACATTATCAGATAAATCTTGACAGCATAATATATGGTCCATATGAGAACCCGCTTGCAGAGCAGATGTACGATATGTCATTCTTCACTCCGGTTTACACAAATCATTTAAATCAATCAGAACTTTGTGCAACCTGCCATACTTTGTTTACTCCATATTTAAATAACCAGGGACAGATTGCAGGAAGTTTTCCCGAACAGACTCCGTACATCGAATGGAAGAACAGTATTTATCCTGCGCTAAATACACAATGCCAGGATTGCCACATGCCAATGATTACAGATTCTGTGGATATAGCATCAATTCCGCCAATGCATCAAGTTTATCGTTCACCGTTTTGGAAACACGTTTTTGTTGGCGGCAATGTTTATATGCTTCGTATGTTAAAAAATAATATTCAACCATTGGGATTAACAGCATCATCAGAAAATTTTGATTCAACTATTGTGCGTGCAGAAGAAAATCTAACAAAAAAAGCGATTGCTCTTTACATTACTACAACTTATCAAAATGATTCCTTAAATGTTTTTGTTAAGATTGAAAATAAAACGGGACATAAAATTCCAGGCGGAATTCCGTTCCGAAGAATGTGGATACATTTAACAGTAACCGATCCAACAAACAATGTTGTTTATGAATCCGGTAGTTATGATGAGCTTGGAGAAATTACAGGATTAGATGCTGAGTACGAACCACACTATGATTTAATTACAAATGAAAATGAAATCCAGATTTACGAAGGTGTTATGGTAGATGTTGATTTAGCCGTTACAAATACTTTGCTTCGCGCAGCGCAATACATAAAAGATAATAGAATTCCGCCAAAAGGATTTACAACATCGCACCCAAGTTATGATACAACTGCAATTTTTGGCAGAGCTGTATCTGATCCAAATTTTAATAGAGAAAATACAACACAGGGAACTGGAAGTGATATTGTTAATTATAGATTTCCTGTTGCCAATGAAACAAATTATAAAGTTTTTGCGGAAGTTTGTTTCCAAGCAATTAAACCAAGAGTTGTTAATCAGTTTGCAACTATTAGCGAACCGGATATTACACAGTTTGTTGGAATGTATAATAATCTTCCTAACACACCGTTTATTTTAAAATCAGATTCTGTAAATGTTTTTGTTTCTGATGTTGCCGATGATGTTAGCACAGTAAAAGGATTTTCACTTTCTCAAAATTATCCAAATCCATTTAACCCAAGCACTAAGATTAATTACCAGATACAATTAGCAAGTAAAGTATCGCTAAAAATATTTGATGTACTTGGAAATGAAGTTGCAACCTTGGTGGATGAAAATAAAGCCGCCGGAAATTATGAAGTTGAATTCGTAGCGCAGGACTCCCGTCCTGCGGTTCTGCCAAGCGGAGTATATTTTTACAAATTAGAAGCTACGCCAAGCAACGGTAGTAATGCTTTTAGAGAAGTAAGAAAAATGATTTTGTTGAAGTGATTACAACCGTAGCTTAGTCTGCCGCGGCAGATCCAGACCTGAGTTGCTGTGTATAAAAAGAATTGATTCGAAACAAATTCGCCGCGGTGAATCCGTTCTGATAATATAAACTTCTTCAGAAAAAATACCACGCTCAGGTCTGGAGACCCGAGATACGGAAAATAAATTTTATTTCTTAAACACTATAGGAATTGTAACCTGAACTTTTACGTTCTTTCCTCTTTGCTTACCAGGAACAAATTTACTGTTACGAACTGCATCCATTGCAACTTCATCACAGCCAGAGCCAATACCTTTAATTGTACTTACAGAAACTACTTTTCCATTTTCATCTACTATTGCCTGCACAATAACCTTCCCTTCAACGCCTACTCTTTTTGCGATTTCAGGATAAACAATTTTTTTCTGCAGTCCTTTTATACCGCCAATCAATTCTGGCATTTCTTCAACAGCCTGAAAAAATGAGGGTTCTTCTTCAACTTTTTTATTTTCTTTAGGCGGAACGATTGTTTCGGTTTTTGCTGCTGCTATTTGTTTTGGCGTTTCATCATTAGCTACTGTTAAATTTTCAGCTATATTGGATGCAAACAAAGTGCTTTCTTCCTTTGTGGACATTTTGGGTAACGGCGGAACTAAAACTTTTTTATCAACAACTTTTTCAGTTACTGTGGGTGTTTCAGTTGTACCAACAGTATTTACAGTTTCGCCTGTTGGTTTCAAATCGTCATTAACAACAAGATTTGTTTGCCCGGCTAAATTTAATTGATCAGATTTAGTATTACTTCCGATGACTTTAACAGGACTTTCCTTAAAGTTTATATAAACAAATACCGAAGCCAGAGTTAGAAATGTAATCAATGCTGCAGAAACTAAAATATTTCTTCTATTTTTTTTGCGAAGTTTTATAATTTCTTTTTCATAATTTATTGCTTCATTTGTAACAGCGGGCTCAGTTTTTTCATCTTCAATCTTTGATAAAATTTCGTCTATGTCTATAGACTCTTTTAAAGTACCTGCATTATCAATGCTAACTTTTTCTGACTTCGACTCATTTTTAGGAGCAATAACTTCCTGTTTTAGTGCAGTAGATTTCTTAATACTCTCTACAAAAACTGTTTCTCTAATTTTTAAGTTTGATCTATCAACTGAAGGTTTTATGCGCTCAAAAGTTTCCTCAACTTTTGCTGCGGCAGTTTTAGTCTGTTCTCTCTGCGTTATCGGAACATTGGCTTTTAAATTAGTTTCTACTTTTTCCTCAACAGCTGCAATTGGTTCTGCAATTTTATTTTGATTTACATCTTCAACTTTTACACTAGGAGTATTGACACTCAGTACTTCTTTTACTGGTTCATTTGTTTTGATTTTTATTTCTGTTTTTTCAACTATCGGTACAACAGGTTTTTGCAGGTTTGGTAATTCTTGTTTTATTGCGTCTGTAAAAGTTTTCTTAATCTCTCTTGGAGGCACGATTGATTTAATTTTTATTTCAGGTTTTTCAGTAACAGGCTCAGGCTGCTTAACACGAGTTGGGTCTGAAACTTTATTATCAACAACAGTCGCAGCGGGTTTTTCTCCAATTACTTTTTCTTCTTTTAAAACAACTGGTTCGGGTTTAGGATTTTCTTTTACAACTTCACTTTGTTTGGTTAACGTTTCACCATTGTTAATATTGGTTAAAACAGGATTGTTCGGTTTTATAGTTTCATTTTTATCAACAAAAACGCTCTTCCTAAATTCTTTTGGAGGTTCGTTTGTTTTGATTTTTATTTCAGGTTTTCCAACAACAGGAACAATCGGTTTTTCTTCAACAAGTTTTTCAAGTTTCGCTGTAACGGGATTATTTACTTTACTTACTAACGGATTTTCATCTTTTCTAAATATTTCTTTTAGATTAATGCTGCTGTTCGGTATTAATCTATTTTTAATCACAACATCTTCTTTAACTTTTACTGGTTTTAGTTCTTCAATAATTATAGATGGATCATCGTTTTCAATTCCCAAACTTGGTTTTTCAATTTCTACCGGCGCAACTTTATTTTGGACTAAATTATCTTCCTTTATAACTGCGTTTATAACATCTTTTATCTCAGAAGAGGAAACTTTTGCATCAACAAAGGCGGCTGGTTTTCTAACAGGAGCTTTTTGAAAACCTTTAAATTTAATATCTGATTCTATCGTTGCAACAACCGGTTGAGGTAAATGTGTCGGTGTTGACTTAGGCTTTGCTTCTACAGCCTCAAGATTTTTTAACACACTTAATTCTTTTGGATCTCGTTCTCTAAATTTAAAATGGAAGCCTGTATCTTTTTCTACTTTAGTTTCTATTGTTTCTATAACTTCAATCTCTTTTTTTACTCCAGGAATTATAATTTTTTCTGGGATAGGTTCAGATTCAGGTTCGGGAGTTGGATTTATTGCTGCTTCAATCATCGTAATTTCCGAAGCAACTATTGGATAATCAACATCTCCGCCAGCTAAAATTTTGGTAAATAAACTTTCTAATTCTGTGTTTAATTCATGCGATGGCTTTGCTTCGGGAATAACTGTTGCAAGCAATGCTGTTAAGTTCTGATACTCGCCGTATTCTTTCCACATAAAATCAGGATCGTTATTTCTTATTTGATTGAACAAAATTCTTTCCTGAGTTGTAAGACAGCCGAGTGATTCTAACTTAACAAGATTTAGAATTTCTTTATTTCCATTTGAACCTTCCGCTTGTCCCGTGTATTTTAAATGAAGTGTTTCCATTATTGCTAAAGTTTTTTGTCTAACTGTTGCAGAAGGTACACTTAATCTTTTTGCTATTTCATCTTCATTCAATCCTTCAAAATAAATAAGAGATAAAACCAAATTCTGTATCTCAGAAAGCTGGCTTTTATACGATTTAATTTTTTCACTAAGCTGATTTCTTTCATCAAGATTTATCAAACTTATTTGTTCAGAAAGATTTGGAAGTATAAACTCGATTTCATATTCATCAGAATAGATTGGAATATCTTCAACAAACTTCATCCTTTTTAAAGTATCGATAGAAATATTTCTTGCAAGAAGCGTTAGCCAAGTAAAAATATTATTGCTCGTTGTGCTGTAATAATCGATGCGTTTCAAGAAAACCGAAAAAACATTCAACAGAATTTTTTCAGCTTGTTTTGGATTTGTAACTATCTCTTTTATCAAAGAATAAATAGTTGCTGAATAGCGATTGTAAATTTGTTCAAAAGCGTTGGAGTTGTATCCAACTATTTGAAGTAGTAATTCGCTGTCGGTTGTTTGTCTGTTTTCTGGCATAATATCAATCATTTTTTGTTTACAAGGATAGTTTTTTAAGCAATTTCATTGCCAAAAAGAAGTTTCCAAAAACCTTGATAATAGTCCAAAACAAAGTTCTTGCTTAAATACTTATTTGTTATTTTTACCTTCAAAATTTATTTCAAAGGTAAATATGACTTCACGACAAATCCGGCAGCAATTTTTAGATTTTTTTAAGAAAAAAGAACATCGCATAGTTCACTCTGCGCCGGTTGTTCCTTTTGATGATTCAACTTTGCTTTTTACAAATGCAGGAATGAACCAGTTTAAAGATGTTTTTTTGGGAACCGGAACTCGTGAATACAAACGCGCGGCAGACACACAAAAATGTATTCGTGTTTCTGGTAAGCACAATGATTTGGAAGAAGTCGGTCATGATACTTATCATCATACATTATTTGAGATGCTTGGCAATTGGTCTTTTGGTGATCCTGCCCGTCCGGCAGGCGGGTACTACAAAAAGGAAGCTATCGGATGGGCATGGGAATTACTAACCGAAGTGTGGAAACTTCCCAAAGAAAGATTGTGGGCAACTGTTTACAAAGATGATACTGAAGCATTTGAATTTTGGAAATCAGAAACGGATATAAATCCCAAACATATTTTAAAGTTTGCAGAAAAAGATAATTTTTGGGAAATGGGCGAAACAGGTCCGTGCGGTCCGTGCTCAGAAATTCATGTAAACATAAGCGATGATCTTGAAAATGCTGAACTTGTTAATGCAGGCTCACCGGAATGTATTGAAATTTGGAACTTGGTTTTTATACAATACAATCGTGATGAAACAGGAAAGCTGCACGAACTTCCTGCAAAGCATGTTGATACAGGAATGGGATTTGAACGTGTGTGTGCAGTGCTTCAAAAGAAAAAATCAAATTACGATACTGATGTTTTTACTCCGATTATCGATGCGATTGCTAAGCTTTCCAAAGTAAAATATGATAAAGAAGAAGATCGCATTCCGATGCGTGTAATTGCTGACCATATTCGTGCGCTAACATTTGCAATTGCAGATGGCGCTGTTCCGGGCAATGATGGAAGAGGTTATGTGTTACGCAGAATTTTAAGACGCGCTGCTCGATACGGAAGAAAAATAAATTTAAACGAACCCTTTCTGTACAACCTTGTAGATATTCTTGTAGAAAATATGGGCGATGTTTTTCCGGAAATTGTTGAGAAAAAAGATTATGTTCAAAAAATTATCAAAGCCGAAGAAGAAAGTTTTAATGCTACACTTGATAGAGGAATAGAATTGTTTGATGAAGTCGTTAAAAGATTGATCAAGCAAAAAATAAAAGTTATTCCCGGTGAAGATATATTTAAACTTTACGATACTTTTGGTTTTCCTGTTGATCTAACAAACGTAATGGCGCGAGAAATCGATTTTGCGATTGATGAAGACGGTTTTAACAATTTGATGAACGCACAGAAAGTACGCGGACGCGAGGCATCAAAAGATAAGTTTGCGTCTGTAAATGTTACCTTAAATGATCTTTCAGGATTTAATTTAGCTGATTCTCTTCCAACAATTTTTACAGGTTACGATGAACTGAAAACAAAAATAGTTGGAATTAAACACAATGGTGAAAACACTTTAGTTATATTGGATAAGTCGCCGTTTTACGTTGAGTCCGGCGGACAAGCAGATGATTTGGGAAAAATCATTTTTGATGATAAATCTTTTGATGTTGTTGATGTTACAAAAGTTGATAATCACGTTATTCATATTATTAATTCTAATAACACTCAGCTAAAAATCGGGAATGAAGTTACAGCAGAAGTTGATGAAACTCGCAGATGGGATATTATGCGTAATCATTCTGTTACTCATTTTTTGCACAAAGCGTTAAGAACTGTTTTGGGAACACACGTACAGCAGGCTGGCTCGTATGTTGGTCCGGATAGATTACGTTTTGATTTTACACATTTTGCAAAATTAACTGCGGATGAAATACACAAAATAGAAACAATAGTTAATGAGCAAACAAGAAAAAATTATCCACTTAATCATCATCGCAACACTCCGTTTGATGATGCAAAAAAAATGGGTGCGCTAATGTTCTTTGGTGATAAGTACGGCGATAAAGTTAATGTTGTTCAGTTCGGTGATTTTTCTATGGAGTTTTGCGGCGGTACTCACGTTCACAATTCTTCCGAAATTGGTTTGTTTAAAATATTAAGTGAATCATCAATAGCAAGCGGAGTGCGTAGAATTGAGGCTGTAACGGGTGCGGGAGTTGAAAAATATATTCAAGCACAAGCAGAGCATTTAAAATTATCCGAACAAAAAATTGAAGGTTTACTTGATTTAAAAAAGAAACTGGAAAGAGAAATTGCTGAACTAAAAACAAAAGATAATCTCGGGCAGCTTGATCACATTCTTTCACTTTCATCAGATGCAAAAAGAATTAATATCTTTAAAGGCAAGGTTCACGCTGAATCTATGGATGAACTGAAATCTTTTGGCGATGAAATACGCAATAAAATAAAATCCGGAGTTGGAGTCCTAATTGCTCAGATTGAAGATAAAGTTGGAATTGTTGCAGTTGTTAGTGATGATCTCATAAAAGATAAAAAGCTTAGTGCGGGAAAAATTGTTGGTGAACTTGCAAAACTCGTTGGCGGCGGTGGTGGCGGTCGTCCTCATCTTGCAACTGCCGGCGGAAAAGATGTGCAGCATATTGCACTTGCTCTTTCAAAGGTAGAAAATATTGTTGGAAGCTTTTTATAACTTTTTTATTTATAAGTTTCTCGTGGTTCTATTGTCACGACCTGAAGGTCATGGCTATTTAAACTTTATTTTGTATAGATATTTGGCTTTCATCCTTCGACTCCGCTCAGGATGACTTGGCGTTTTTTCTTTGAGGATTAACTTTCAACGTTTAAAATAAAATGAGTAAAACAAAAATAAAGTATATCTGTTCAAATTGCGGTTATGAATCATTGCGTTGGATTGGTAAATGTCCGGAATGCGAAAGCTGGAATTCGTTTACTGAAGAAATTATTGAAACCTCTCCACGCAAAGCAAATATTTCAAAATCTAAATTTAGTTACAGTTCGATTCTTGATATATCTGCAAACGAAGATGACAGAGTTAAAACAGGAATCATAGAATTTGATCGCGTACTTGGCGGCGGAATAATGCCTGGTTCAGTAATACTACTCGGCGGTGATCCGGGAATAGGAAAATCTACAATAGCAATGCAAGCTGCTGCAAGCATTAAAGAAAAAGTTTTATATGTAACAGGTGAAGAATCTGAAAAACAAATTAAACTTCGTTCAAGCAGATTAAAAGTAAAATCAGATTCATTTTTTGTGCAAGCTGAAACTGAATTATCTAGCATACTTGGTGCAATAAAAGAATTATCTCCAGCAGTTGTAATTATTGATTCAATCCAAACAACCTACAGAAGCGAATTAGAAAACTCGCCGGGAACTATTACACAAATACGAGAATGCGCCGCATTGCTTATGGAAGAGGCAAAGAAAAATCATTACTCGGTTATTATGATAGGACACGTTACAAAAGAAGGAATGATTGCCGGACCAAAAATTCTTGAGCACATGGTTGATACCGTTTTACAGTTTGAAGGTGAAACAAATCATTCATTTAGAATTTTGCGCGCACAGAAAAACAGATTTGGCAGCACGAATGAAATCGGTGTTTTTGAAATGCGTGAAGATGGTTTGCGTGAAGTTACGAATCCCAGCGAATTATTTTTAAGTGAACGCGAAAAGCAAACTCCGGGTTCAGTTGTTACATCCAGCATCGAAGGAAGCAGACCGATTTTGTTGGAAGTACAAGCATTGGTTACGCCTTCAAATTTTGGTTATCCTCAGCGCGTATCAAACGGCTTTGATCAAAAAAGATTATCAATTCTGCTGGCAGTTTTAGAAAAGCGGGCAAATGTTCGCGCATCTGTAAATAATGTGTTTGTAAATGTTGCAGGTGGAATTCGTGTTATCGAACCGGCAGTAGATCTTGCTGTTTGTGTAAGCATCGCATCAAGTTTAATTGATAAAGTTATTGATAATCAAACAATTATAATTGGCGAAGTTGGTTTGGGCGGAGAAATTAGAAGTGTTGGACATATCGAAAAAAGAATTGCTGAAGCGCAAAAGCTTGGTTTTAAAACCGCAATAGTTCCGGCAGGAAATTTAAAAGGACTGAAACCATCCAACACAATAAAAGTTATTTCGGTGGATAATGTTAAAGATGCAATATCCAAATTGTTATGATTTTCTTAATCCTACCATCCTCCCCGCCTAAGTCTAAAAATTAAAAGTACAAATGAAAACTCAACACAAAAGCCCAGCAAATAGCATCAAGATGAGACAGAAAGCCTTGTTAAAGACTTAGAACAAAGAATTTATTTTATTTTTTCTTTGTTTCTTAAAATATTAATATTATTTTATTCCCGCGTCAATGGCGCATTTTTGTTCAATTAATTAAAGGTTCGTTTCGTGAGTACTAAATTGTTTGTAGGGAGTCTCCCCTGGTCAGCTAATGACGAAGACTTGCAGACTGCATTTGCAGCACATGGAAATGTGATTTCAGCAAATGTAGTTACTGATAAAGAGACACGCAGATCTAGAGGGTTTGGTTTCGTTGAGTTTGAAACCGAAGCTGAAGCAACTGCGGCTATTCAGGCACTAAATGGTTCTGAACTCAAGGGTCGTAATATCATCGTAAGTGAAGCAAAACCCAAGAAATAAGTTCTGTTTATTTCGTTTGAGGCGCTCTTTTAAGAGCGCTTTTTTTTGTTTATCCCAAATCAATTACAGCAACGGCATATTTAATCCAACTCTAAAATTGTTTCCATCTCTGTAATTTAGCTTCCACATAAATTCTACTTTAATTGGAAGTAATCCTTGCCCAACGCTAAAACCCAGTTCGTAAAACGGATGTTTAAATGTTTTTACAAGATTTGTTAAAATGTTTGATGTTGCTGAAGTAACATCTGTAATTGCTGCGTTAAAAATTAGAGATAGCATAATTTCCCAGTTTTTTAATTTGGGAATGTTTGCCAATCTAAAAAGTTCATCTCTAAAATCGTGAGTAAAGTTTAAAGTGAAAATTCTATCACCAATAATTTCATTAACATTTAATGTTCTAAAAGTATGCGGATTAAATACAACATCAATATTGCCCGGCAGCGCATATAAATCCTGATAAGGTGTTGCTCCATCAGTTGATCTTCCGTAAACAAATAAATTAATACTTGCTGATTTGAAAGTCCGAAGATAAACGTGCATTGATGCTTCGTAAGTTGTAAATTTTAATTGGCTGTTAAGAAAATCAGGATTGGAATAAGTTACATCGCCGGAAAATAAAACAAACGATCTGCCAAGTGAGGTTCTTCTTCTAAAATATCCGTCTTCAATGTAATCCCTAAAATCAATATCAAAACCAATATTTAGCGAATTTATTTTTGATTCATAAATTCCGGGATTCGGACTATATGATTTATCTCTGTTGAAAAAAGAAAAATCTGTTGTGTTGTACGCGTTGTTATCTGTTTTGTTTTTAAATCCAACGCG
>JBDTRQ010000220.1:0-4870 GCA_039931535.1 Ignavibacteriota bacterium | reverse complement strand
GTTAATCGATCTGATTCTGATATTTCCGGTGCATGGATGGGATTGGTATTTGTAAAACAAATTGTAGATTTGCATAAGGGTTTAATCAGTATTCAGAGCGAATCCAATAAAGGAACCTCTGTTTTGATAAAACTATTAAAGAATATTCGAGATTAGAAATAATAGGTATAAAAATTGGAAAAACTGATCTTTATTGTGGATGATGAACAAGCAATTTCAAAACTGCTTAGTTATTGGGCTAAAGATAAATGGAAGTATCAAGTAGAAACTTTTGCAAATGCGGAAGATGCTTTAAAAAATCTTAACAAAAAACCGGATGCAGTCCTTTTGGATATTATGCTTCCGGGAATGGATGGAATTGAAACACTTAAACGTATTAAGCAGTTTGATGAAAATATTCCGGTAATAATGCTTTCCGCACAAGGCAGTATAGAAGTGGCTGTTGAAGCACTTAGATACGGTGCGTTTGATTATTTTACAAAACCAATCGATCAGCAAAAGTTAGAACTTGCAATAAAAAATTCTATAAAAAATTATGACCTTACCCGTGAACTGCAAAATTTAAAAGAGAACGTAAAAAAAGAATACAGCTTTGATAGCATTATTTCATCAGATGGAAAAATGCAGGATGTGTTTAAACTTGTAACAAAAGTATTGAACAATGATATTACGGTTTTAATTTATGGTGAGAGCGGAACAGGTAAAGAACTTATTGCTCGCGCAATTCATTATAATGGACAGAGAAAAGATAAACCGTTCGTTGTAGTTAATTGTGCCTCAATTCCGCGTGAACTTTTAGAAAGCGAATTGTTTGGTCATGAAAAAGGATCATTTACAGGCGCACACGCACGCAAACTTGGTAAGTTTGAAATTGCAAAAGGCGGAACAATATTTTTAGATGAAGTTGGCGAGCTTGAAATGTTACTTCAAGCAAAATTACTTCGTGTAATCCAGCAAAAAGAATTTGAAAGAGTTGGCGGAACGGAGTTAATCAAAACTGATGTGCGGATAATTTCTGCAACAAACAGAGATTTGAAAAAAGCTGTAGAGAATAAAGAGTTTAGAGAAGATCTTTATTATAGATTAAATTCTTTTCCGATTTCAATTCCGCCATTAAGACATCGTAAAAGCGACGTGTTGATTTTATCAGAACATTTCATTCAAAAATTTAGCGCGAAGCTTCAGAAATCATCTAAAGGATTTACTAAGCGTGCATTAAAACTTGTTTACGAATATAATTGGCCCGGTAATGTTAGAGAATTGGAAAACACAATTGAGCGATGTTTAATTATTACCGATAAAGATACAATTGATGTTGACGATTTACCATCACATTTAAGATCAGGTGAAAGCTCAAGCGGAGTTGAATATACAGGACCGTTATTTAGTGATGAAACTGTAATTCCTTTTGAAAAATTAAAAGAAGAATCCATTAGACATGCATTAAATATTACAAATGGAAATATTGTTGAAGCAGCCAAAAGATTGCAGCTTGGCAGAGCAACAATTTATAGGCTAATGGATAAGTACAAAATTGAAAACAGATCAACAGAGTAGAGGGAAAAAATAATATGGAATTTTTTAGAGAAAATATAGATGATGTTATCGTATTAACGGTAAATCTAAGAAGAGCAACATTAGTTGAAGCAGAAGAATTTAAGGAAGTGCTTGTAAATGAAATACAACGAGGCTTTAAAAAAATAGTTGTTGATCTTTCAAATTGCGAATTTATTGATTCAACTTTCCTTGGAAGCCTTGTGGTTTCATTAAAAAAATTAACAGGACTTGGCGGCGATCTTCGATTGGTAGGATTTCAACCAGCGGTTCACTCGATGTTTGAATTAACAAGGATGTATCGTGTTTTTGAATCCTTTAAATCAAGCGAAGAAGCGGTTCAAAGTTTTAAGTAATTAATTATTTGCTCAATTTAATTTTCAAGTATGATAAAAAATATTCATCAAATAAATTATAAACGAAGTTGTTTATAGATGTCCGAATCCGAAAAAAGATCAGTTTTAATTATTGATGATGACAAAACTATAAGAAAACTTATTACTCATCATTTGAAGCTGAATAATTTCATTCCCTTTGAAGCTGAAAATTCCTACCAGGCTTTCGATATTTTAAAAACTGAAAAAATAGATCTCGTCCTTTCTGATGTAACTATGGAAGGTATGGATGGTTTTGAGTTTTGTCAAAAAGTACGTGAGAATGAAAACCATAGATTTCTTCCATTCATATTTGTAACCGCAAAAAATACACTTGAAGACAAATCCAAAGCTGTTGAATCAGGCGGTGATGATATTATAACAAAACCTTTTGATGTTAAAGAATTGATATTAAAAACACAGGCACTAATCAGAAGATCAGATATTTACAGAACTTATGGAATAAGAAAAAGTTTAAAAAAATCTTTTGATGAAGTAACTCCTAAAATTTTATTTGTTGATGATGATACTTCGATGTCCAGACTATTTAAGTATAATCTTGAAAAAGCAGGATACGAATGTACTGTTGCGAACAGTGTTGATGAAGCAATGGGAATTATTAAGAATAAAATTCCAGATGTTATCATTTCTGATATAATGATGCCAAAGGTAGATGGTTTTGAATTTAGAAAAATGCTGCTTGAAATACCTTCTTTAAAAGATATTCCATTTATTTTTCTAACTGCAAAGGGAAGTGAAGAAGATATTCTGGAAGGATACGATTTAGCAATAACAGATTATGTTGTTAAAACTGCCGGACCAAAATTAGTAGTAGCAAAAGTTTCGGCAATAATAAAAAGCCTTGGCAACGAAAGAAAAAAAATAATTTCGGAATTGCAGGAAGCAACAAGTTCTTTAAGAACAAAAGTTGTTCCCGATACTTTTCCAGTGTTTGATGGTTTTTCAATTTCGCACATGCACATTCCATTTAAAGGAATCCCTGGCGGAGATTTTTTGGATTATTATCAACTTGATGAAAATAATCTGGTAATAATTCTTGGTGATGTGATGGGTAAAAAATGGGGTGCCTGGTATTTTGCTTACGCTTACGCTGGATATATTAGAAGTGCACTGCGAAGCGTTCTACAGAATGCTAAAGAATATTCTCCTTCAGAAATACTGCAGCAAGTAAATTTAACAGTGTATGGTGATACAAAAATTTCTGAAGTATTTGCTACACTTTCTATAATAATTATTAATAATAAAACTAACGAACTTAAATACTCAGGTGCAGGTGATATTCCAATTATTTATAAAAATATTAATGGCGAACTTTTAAGTATTAAATCTAAAGGATTGCTGCTTGGCTTTTCTAAAATAGGTGAGTACGAAGACAATATTTTGCAGCTTAAAGAAGGTGAACAAGTTTACTTAACTACCGATGGAATCACAGATTCACGTGCTAAAACTTTAGAAAGTTTTGGTGAACACAGACTTTATGAAATAATAAAAAATGTAAAGCCCGATGAAAATCCGCTAGAGATTATCCAAAAGGAATTTGATGAGTTTACTGGATCAGAATACGATGACGATATTAGTTTAATTTTGATAAGTGTAAAAAACAGTCCTTCAAAGCCGGAATAAAAAGAAATATTATTCTGTATCTACTGCTTGAAGTTTTTCAGTTTTATCCGCAATCTTTAACTGCTCAATTAACTCTTCGCAATGTCCTTCCATTATATTTGATAAGTTGTATAATGTAAGTCCAATTCGATGATCCGTAATTCTATTTTGCGGATAATTATAAGTCCTTATTTTATCACTTCTATCACCGCTTTTAACCATCGATTTTCTTTTTGCTGATATCTCAGCGTTGTGTTTACTCAATTCCAAATCATACAATCTCGCTTTTAAAACTTTAAGTGCTTTCTGTCTGTTCTTTAGCTGAGATCTCTCATCCTGACATTGCACAACAATTCCAGATGGTAAGTGAGTCATACGAACAGCAGTTTCAACTTTGTTTACATTCTGTCCGCCTGCACCGCCCGATCTAAAAATATCAATTTTAACATCATTCATATTTACATTAACTTCAACATCTTCAACTTCCAACAAAACAGCAACAGAAGCGGCTGAAGTGTGAACTCTTCCACTGCCTTCAGTTTCCGGAACACGCTGTACACGATGAACACCAGATTCAAATTTTAAATTTCCATAAACACTTTGCCCGGTTATAGAAAAAACGACTTCCTTAATTCCCCCTAAACCAGTTTCATTTAAATCGATTAACTCGTATTTCCATCCACAGATTTCCGCATAACGAGAGTACATTCTAAACAGATCATTTGCGAACAGCGCAGCTTCTTCGCCGCCTGTTCCCGCACGGATTTCCATAATAATATTTTTATCATCGTTAGGATCTTTTGGAAGAAGTAATGCTTTAATTTCCTCTTCCATTATTTCTTTTTGATTTTTTAAATCATCAAGTTCTAATTCTGCCATTTCAATTAGTTCGGCTTCACGCGATGAATTAATGATTTCTAAATTACCTTCAGTGTTTTTTATTACTACAGAATATTTTTCGTGTGCAGCAATTATCTCCTCAAGATTTAATCTTTCTTTATTTAGAATCTTAATTTTTTCAAAATCTTTTGTATTTGCTGCATCAGATAACTGCGAGTTTAATTGATCATAACGCAGTTTAATTTTTTCTAATCTCTCTAATAAATTCATTTCATTTCTTTAAATTTGGAAAGCAAATATACTGAAGTAGCTTCAGATTTCTAAGAATGAATAATCGTCAAATCATTGGTTTACTTTATGAATAACGAAAAATCTAAATTAACAGAAAACTTTTTTGCATCATTAAATATAATTTTCTTTGCGTTGTTTGCGGGACAAACAATTTATTTTATTGTTGGCATATTTTTAATACAATCTGG
>JBDTRQ010000219.1:0-3401 GCA_039931535.1 Ignavibacteriota bacterium | reverse complement strand
AAAAAGGCATTACTGTTCTGAAAGAACGGGTATATAATCCAAAATTTACATTGTCACTTGCATCAACTCTTGCGAATACTCTGGCAGAGAAGAAACTGAAGAATGTTGCGTTTAACCTATCACCCAGGTGAATAAAATAATCTCCTGTAATATTACTTTCTGTATCAGTCACTCTCACAAGAAAAGAGTAATATATTGAAGAACCATTCGTATTTACTTCAGTAAAACCTTTATTTACATCTTCTCCATTTTCAACAACACTTGCCGAGTTACCAATACCAGAAGATGGGTAATTAGCATATGTTAATCCGCTTGAATTTACTGCAATTGGATTTATACCGGGAGCACTATGAGCAACCCATCCATTTAAAGTTAGTAAAGTACCACCCGAATAATTAAACTCCTCTACGAATGGTAGTGAGGGTGGGGGCGATGCAGAAACAAATCCATTACAAGTAACTGTTTTATTTGTTGCACCAGACGAGGTTGAAGTTATTACTTCATTGTTATAAGTTGCTGCAGTTAAGCCTGATTTCAATATAACATATATTGTAGTTGAACTTACAATTCCTCCGCTTTGAGTTAATGGAATTGAACCACTAGTGAATGGACCTCCGGATGTCGTGGATATTTCGTAATCTGTCGGAGGAGCTAAAGAAATATTATCCGTTAAATTTCTTCCTGAAACATTAAATGATTGTTCTGCTGAAGGCCCTGATCCTTGTACATAATTAAATCCTGATAAGAATGCATTACTTAAAGAAATTATTGGTGTTGTTATGCTTGCCCCAATGCTTACCGATACATTATCAAAAAAAGCGGTTTGGTTTAATAATGTTGAACCATGCCAATAACCACCTGAATAAAGGAGAGGTGCTCCAACATAATAATTATCTGTTGCTGTCCCTTGAGAAACTAAACTACCTATATTTGGATCTGCAAAAACGCTTGTTCCATCATTTCTTAAAAATAATTCCCATAAATCTGTAGAAGGATTGTATGTAACTCTTACACTTAGATACTCTGTTCCAAAATCTGTAAGACCTGAGGTATTTGAAATAATAATATTTGTTAATGAACCGGATAAACCTTCTGTGTATCTTACAAGTCTTATTGGGTCAGTAGCACCTGATTGCCCAAGAACAACAGCATATCCATTCCCTTCATAATCTGCATTTTGTAACGAACCAGCTAATATGAAGGCAACTCCATATGAACCGCCTGTAAATCCTGCAGGATCGGTTCTTATCTGTCGCATATTAAAATTCCAGGTAACGATACCGGTATTTAAATTTAAAGCTGTGTTATAGGGTGATGAGAATGACGAAGTCGAAACATTTGCAAAAACCCAACCAATAGCATTTGCAGTTCCGCTTGCATCATTAGTAAGTTCAAGTTGTAGAGGCGATGTGTTTCGCATTGCACCCCAATCATCACCACTGCGCGTAACTGACCATGCTGAAGCGCCAATAACTCCCGAAGTAGTCCAGGCGGTGCTTGTATTTGTGCTAAAGTCATCAGTGAAGACTGTTTGTCCCAAAACTATTTGATTAGCTAAAATAAAAAGATAAAAAAGTAATTCGATTTTTTTCATAGGACCTCACCAAAGTTTTATGTCTGGTTGAAATAGTTTTTAAGCAGGATACGTCTTTTATTGATACCAAATTGGGAAAAGTTATTGATGAAAGCAATAAGATTAGAAAATAAAAAAGGCTCAGTTACCTGAACCTTTAGTATTTAGAAATGAGTATTGAAATCTTAGATTATTTAACTAACGTCATTTTTCTTGTTTGGGTTAAACCATTAGTTTCAATTTTATAGATATAAATTCCACTGTTTAATTGGCTTGCATTAAAATTGACTGTATGAATTCCGGATTCTGTAAATCCATTTACGAGAGTTTCTACTTCCTGTCCAAGTAAATTATATAAAGTTAATTTTACATTTGATGCTTCAGGTAAAGAAAAACTTATTGTAGTTGCAGGATTAAATGGATTTGGATAATTCTGTGATAACTCAAATTTCTTTACACCATTCATATCAACTTCAATAGTTTTGGAATATTCAAACTGTCCATCGTTATCTATTTGTTTTAAGCGATAAGAATACCTGCCTGTCCGGTAGGCAGGTTTTCCTGCTGATAGATCATCAACAAAAGAATAATCCTTTGATGAGTTTGAATTTCCATTACCATTTACAAAACCAATTTTTTCCCAAACTCGGAGGGGCGTAGTCGAAGACGAAGCCCTCTCAACATCAAATCCATAATTATTAATTTCTGTCGCAGTATTCCAGCTTAACTTAACATCTTTACCAATTGTTGTTGCGGAAAAGGATGTTAGTTCTACTGGGAGAGGACTTGGAATAAGTGATGTTAGATCAAGTGAATTAGTGTTATCTCCTGTCCAGTTTGTTATATTCCCGATTTGCGTCCTGAGTACATTTAAGTCAGAATTAGCACCTCCACTATAGTAAGCATTGTCTACTTCGTTCAAAGCTACTGCAGATGTTCCATTTACTAAACCGGTAGGTAAAGCTGAAGTATTAGAATTCGTGGCATCTGCCTGCCATACACCTGAACCAGCATCATTTAAAGCATAAATAAGAGTGGGAGTGCTTAAGGTACCCTGAAAAGCGATAATCTGATCACCAGACGCTGATAAATTAAAGTTACCGTCAACTCCAGGTAAAATAATTACAGTTCCGGTGGTTTGACTTGATATTGCAGTATAGGTTGTTACTCCCTCATTTACCCTAAATCCGCCAGTAGCATACCAACCATCATCGGTAAAATTAATAACTGTATTTGCGCTTCAATATCTTTTAATAGAACAAAAGCGAATGCTTTAGAATAAGGACTTGTATCGCAATTAATACCAACAATTGCTATATCGCCAGCGGATAAAGTTGTTTGTGCATTTGCAGAAAAGGTCATTAAAATAAAGATTATCAGTAATCCAAATTTTTTCAAAATTACCTCCAGAGTTGAGGAGTAATAAAATAATATTTAATAAACATAATTTAATTGCAGTTTAATGTATGCTGTTGTACAAATTATGCGTAAAAATAGGCTAATTAAATATTGCCTTCAAGCAACCGTTAAAAATTAACGTAAAATTATGCGGGCGGTGTAAACCCAAATACTTTCAGGAAAGTGTTTGAACAGAGAAAATTAATCCGTTATTTATAAATTATTTTTTTAAAGGTGGAATGTGGGTGAAAAAGGAAAAAATCGATTTCGTAGCTCGGTTCGCCGCGGCGAATCCGTCCTGAGTTTGGGATCTTGTTTTTAAACTATTGCTGTAAAATATCTGTATCTGGTTTTATTCTAAACCGCAATCTACGGAATCTGTTCTCGTAGCTCGGTTCGCCGCGGCGAATCCGTCCCGAGTGTTGGCTTC
>JBDTRQ010000218.1:0-8356 GCA_039931535.1 Ignavibacteriota bacterium | reverse complement strand
GCTATTTTTGTTATATCCATCTTATTTCTCCAATTATTTCAATTTGTAGAATAAATTTATTGCAAGTAGTATTTTTCAAGATTAGTGCCATCATTTGACAGGATTGACGTGATCCAAAAAATCATTAAAATACTGTAAAAAGGTAAAAAAATTAAATGTATCTACGACATAATTGACGCTGAAATCTCTTTTTTGAAAGGTAAATCGAAGGATTTAGGTAAAAATATTCCGGCTAAAATATCTTTCCAAAATTTTCCTATAATTTCTACATGTCAAATAAACTAACAAAAAGTAAGTAAAAATCGTTTTATTGTAAATAATTTTACAAGTTTGGAAGGAATTACCGTTGTGGAGTTCAAGTTTAAGTTAAGTATAATCCACAGCAGCGGATAGGTTAAAGTTGTATTCGATTTTGTTGAGAGTTGGAAAAGTTATCTTTGTAATGCTTATTGAAAGTTAAATTTAGGAGATAAATTTTGCGGAATATAACTCGATGTTAAAAGAAAGGATAATAAATATCTTGACAGTTACAGAAAGTTAAGCTAATTTTATATAGACTAAATCTAAATAATAAGCAAACTATGAAAACAGCTTCAGAACTAAATTTTGGTGAACGTGCAATAATCAGTGATGTTGATAATTCTCATCCATCGTTTAGAAGATTATTAGAAATTGGATTTACACCCGGACAAGAAATTGAACTCATCAATTCTTCCGCGTTTAATGATCCGTTAGCTTTTGCGTTAAGGGGGACCTTGATTGCCATAAGAAAACACGAAGCTGACTGCATCATATTATCATGAACACTACTTCTTTAGTGAAGTTACATCTTATAACATTAGTAGGTCCGCCAAACTCCGGTAAAACAACTTTGTTTAACCATCTGAGCGGAAAAAATTTTAAGACTGTAAATTATCCCGGCTCAACTGTAGAATACTCCACTTGTAAAATTCAAGGTAAATTTGGAATCAACGCAGATGTTTTAGATTCTCCGGGCATCATCAGTTTAAATCCAAACTCCCCCGATGAAGAAGTATCTATAAATTCATTATATAATCATCCGGAATTTGGATCGCCTCATTTATTAGTTGTAACAGTAGATGCAAGTCAGATATCACGCCACTTATTATTAGCAAAGCAATTGATCGAATCCGGTTTTCATGTAATCATTGCCCTTACAATGAATGATCTGCTTGCCAAAAAAGGATATGAAATTGATTCAGATAAATTAGCAGAAGAATTAGGCTGTGGTGTTGTTAAAGTGGATGGCAGAACCGGAAAAGGAATAGATAAATTATTAAGCTGTTTAAAACCTAAGCTTAATGAAGATGAAATAATTGAGGGGAGAAAAACGCATAAGGTTTATGAAAATTTAAGTAAGGAAAATCTTTTAAATCTTTATAAAGAGATCGAAAGAATTGAACAAAGTGTAATTGTACCGATCGAAATTGTTACCAAGCCAAACATTAAACGGGCGAATGAAAAACTAAAAATATTAAATCCAACATTAAAATACGGCAGTAACAGACCGGATGAACGTACTTTAAAAATCGATAAGATTTTACTCAGCAGGCGCTGGGGATTATTATTCTTCTTTTTAATAATGGCACTTACATTCACATCTATATTCTGGATTGCAGATCCATTTATGAATTTAGTTGATGAACTGTTTGGATTTCTATCATCATCTGCTATCGGATTACTTGGCAACACCTGGTACAGCGATTTAATTGCAGATGGAATGATTAGCGGAACAGGATCAGTATTAGTTTTTCTCCCACAGATATTAATATTATTTCTAATTCTTGGATTGCTTGAAGATACAGGATATTTAGCGCGCGGCGCAATGCTGATTGATAAGCCGCTTTCTAAAATTGGATTGAACGGAAAATCTTTTGTACCAATGCTTTCAGGATTTGCTTGTGCTATACCTGCAATACTTGCTGCACGAACAATTTCTAACCGAAGAGAACGGTTGCTTACAATTTTTATTATTCCCCTTATGAGTTGCAGTGCAAGGCTTCCTGTTTATGCATTGCTAATCGCCTTTCTTACGCCAGCCGATAAATTGTGGCTTGCAGGAATTGCGTTAGCTGTAATTTATATTTCAAGTATTATTGGATCATTGGTTATTGCTGCAATAGTAAATAGGTTTAACAAAAAAATTATTAATGCAACTGACAGTTCTTCATTTATTCTTGAATTACCTGCTTATAGAATTCCAAAAATCAGAAATGTAATAAGAAACTCTTTTGAAAACGCAAAGCAATACATTTACAGAGCTGGTCCTATAATATTAGTTCTTTCAATTATGATCTGGTTTTTAACATATTTCCCAAATTACAGTCCGCAAATTAATAAAACGGGATTGACACAAGAGCAAGTAGTTCAAATGACTAAAGCAGAAAGACTTTCATCATCTTATGCTGCTGACCTTGGTAAAATTATTCAGCCTGTAATGAGTCCGCTTGGTATGGATTGGCGGGTAGGAGTTTCACTAATAGCTGCATTTGCTGCACGCGAAGTATTTGTTAGCTCACTTGCAATGATATTTAAAGTAACGGATGATGATGGTAACTTACAATCATCTATTTTGGGTGCGATGAGGAATGCTGTAAATGAAGAGACAGGTAAACCGTTGTTTACAACATCTACCATAGTTGGATTAATTGTGTTTTTTATTTTTGCAATGCAATGTCTTTCCACTGTTGCTGTTTCTAAAAAAGAGACTGGCGGCTGGAGAATTCCAATTTTGCAAATAGTTATTTTTACTTCTGCCGCATATATTTTTTCTTTAATAACAGTTAATGTTTTAAAACTTATTGGAATTAGTTGATTAGTTTTTTAGTAGTTAGCATTGAGATAAAATATTATTTGACCTTGATATTAGTGCAAGGTAAAATTATTTTAAAGCAGTAAGAATCGAGTATAAAAGTGAGAAACGAAAAAGCAGCAGAAGTATTCAGATCTTTTCTAAAAACCGGAAAGAATCGTATAACTCCGGAGAGGTTTGAAGTTCTAGATGCAGCACTTGTTCACAAAGGACATTTTGGTGCTGATGATCTTTTTATCCAATTAAAAAATTTAAAATCCAAGGTTTCTCGCGCAACTGTTTATAACACTTTAGAATTGCTTGCACAATGTGATCTGTTAAGCAAACGAAATTTTGGAGATAATCTTAATAGATACGAAAGCAATTACAAACGCCAAACTCACGATCATTTAATTTGTGTTGACTGCGGAAAAATTGTAGAATTTTCTGATACACGATTCAATAAAATTCCGGAAGAAGTATGTGATAAGTTAGGCTTTGAAATGGACAGTTATTCTTTTAACATTTTTGCAAGATGCAAGAACAAGAAAGAATGCAATAGCAGAAAATAATTTCTCATCAATAAAATCCTTCTTTAATCAATGAAGAAAAGTAAATATCCAATAAGCTGGGCAAAAGATAATTTTTCAATTAAAATATTTTGCTCCATTCCAAACATTGCTACAGGAATTTTAATAAAAGCTGATAACGCTCATTTTATTGTTGATCCTGGCGATGGAATCTTACGCGATCTTAACAAAGAATTAGAAATAAATGAGATACTAAATATTTCAGATGTTTTTGTAACTCATGGTCATCACGATCACGTTGGAGGTGTTTGGTCTTTACTAACTTACTTACGAGTTATGAATAAAAAAACTCCACTCGTAATTCATTATCCCAAAGGATGTATTGAAATTGTTCACATACATAATGCATTTCAAAAAGTGTATGGTTCAAGTTTATCATATAAAATAATTTTAAAAGAGATAACAGGCGATAAATCATTTACAAGTAAAAAAGTATTAATCAAACCATTTCCTGTAATACATAAAGAATATTTATCTGATAAAAAAACTACACGACAGGTACCTGCTTTAGGATTTAAGTTTAAATTTAACGATATAAAAATTTGTTATGGCGGAGATACAGCCTACTGCGATGAATTAGTTAAGCATGCTAAAGGAAGTGATCTTGCGATTTTAGAAGCAGGACATGATGATGATACACCCGATGAAATGCACATGACATTAAGCGAAGCAGTTACAATCGGTAAATCTGCAAAAAAATATTATCTTGTTCATGTGCCTGATTAATAAAGAACAATCTAACAACTTTAAATATGTGAGGAATATGAGAACATCATACATAATAACTGTACTTTTGATTTTTAGTCTTGTTGGTACGCTATCTGCACAGCAGGAAAAATATTTATTTGAAGGGGAAAAACATTTTAAAAATGTTAAAATGTTAACCACCACTGGAGAAAATGCTGAAGCCTATTTTTCGTTCGAT
The DNA here is from genome assembly GCA_039931535.1 of Ignavibacteriota bacterium. Taxonomy (GTDB): domain Bacteria; phylum Bacteroidota; class Ignavibacteria; order Ignavibacteriales; family Ignavibacteriaceae; genus IGN3. Next base: position 4,029 of record JBDTRQ010000218.1, on the reverse strand, counting down.
GGAAAGAAGTTAGTTTACCAAGCAACATTTGATTCTATGGAATGTGATCAGATTTTTACGATGAATTTAGATGGATCTGATAGACAATTGATTTCAACAGGAAAAGGAAAAACAACCTGTGCATATTACTATCCCGATAATAAAAGAATATTATACGCTTCTACTCATAAAGCTGATGAAAAATGCCCTCCCCCACCCGATCGATCAAAAGGTTATGTTTGGAAGTTGTATGAAACTTTCGATATCTTTTTGAAAGACGGAGATGAATTAAAACAATTAACTGATAGTCCGGGTTATGATGCGGAAGCTACCATTTCTCCAAAAGGTGATAAAATAGTTTTTACATCTTTAAGAAATGGTGATCCTGAAATTTATACGATGAATTTGGATGGAAGTGATCAAACCAGATTAACTTTTGAGAAAGGATATGATGGCGGACCGTTCTTTTCTCCTGATGGAAGCAAAATTGTTTTTCGTGCAAGCAGACCTAAAACTGAACAAGATATGAAAGATTATAATGACCTTGTTGAGAATGGTTATGTTAGACCAACTGCGCTTGAAATTTATGTAATGGATGCTGACGGAAAAAATATGAAGCAAATTACAAATCTTGGTAAAGCAAGTTTTGCACCATTCTTCCATCCAAGTGGGAAAAAAATAATTTTTTCATCAAACTATCAAGGTGATAATCCAAGAGATTTTAATTTGTTTATGATTAATATTGATGGAACCGGATTAGAGAGAATAACATTTAATCCTTCATTTGACGGATTCCCAATGTTTTCTCCAGATGGAAAGTATTTTGTATTTGGATCAAACCGATTTAATAAAAAAGAATCGGACACAAATGTTTTTATTGCAGAGTGGGTGGAGTAATCAATTAGAATAATAATTATTTTTAGAAATTTATTTTATATCGGGAACGCGAAATGAATAAAATATTTTTTGTAGTATTTGCATTAACTGGATTTTTATTTGCACAAGATAATAATCCTGAAATAACCGCTAAAGAATTACAAGATCATATAAACTATCTTGCCTCTGATGAACTTGAAGGCAGAATGACTGGAACTCCCAAGTTGTATGAAGCGGCAGAATTCCTGAAAACTGAATTCAAGAATTACGGGTTAGAACCTTTATTCAATGGAAGTTATTTTCAGGAATTTCCTTTTATGGAAAAATTGGAATTGGGTAAAAATGTTTTAACAATAAGCGATAAGAGTTGCGAACTATCAAAAGAATTTATTACACTCGGATTTACTGATAATAATAAAGTACATGGAGATATTGTTTTTGCTGGTTACGGTATCTCTGCAAAAGATTTAGATTATGATGATTATGCAAATATAGATGTAAAAGATAAAATTGTAGTTGTTTTCAGAAACCATCCTGACATGAAAACTCCGCATTCCAAATTTGATCAATACTCCAGCCTGCGGTACAAAACAACGACAGCACGCGATAAAGGCGCAGGTGGGATAATTTTTATCAATACAAAAGACAATAAAGAAGATGCATTAGTTGATTTTAAATACGATGATGCCGCAAAGATAACTGGGATATCAGCCGTTAGTGTAAAAAGAGAGAACTTAAACTTTCTTCCACTTAATGATTTACAAAATCAAATTGATTCCACACTTAAATCAAAATCTTTTTTAAATGATCCTCCTGTTAAAGTTTCATTAACAACAGAAGTAAAAGAAATTAAAGGAACCAGTGTAAACGTTGGCGGAATTGTAAAAGCGGCAAACAATAAATTTCCTGGTGAGTATCTTGTAATCGGCGCCCACTTTGATCATCTTGGCTGGGGCGGGCAAAACTCATTATATATGGGTGAGCCAGCAATCCACAATGGCGCTGATGATAATGCATCAGGTACATCCGGATTGTTAGAACTTGCAGAAAAGTTTTCATCTATAAAAGATAAAATTGATAGAGATATTATTTTCATTTCTTTTTCAGGTGAAGAGCTCGGGTTATTAGGTTCAAGTTTTGTAGTAAACAACTTCCCTCTTCCGATTAAAAATGATATAACTATGATAAATATGGATATGATCGGAAGATTAAATGATAAGAATGATTTAATTGTTTATGGGACTGGAACATCATCTAAATGGAAAAATATTCTTGATGATAAAAATGAATATGACTTTAATCTAACTTTTAATGATGAAGGATTTGGACCGAGCGATCATTCATCGTTTTATGGAAAGAAAATTCCTGTTTTATTTTTCTTTACAGGCACACATTCAGATTATCACAAACCATCAGACGATGCTGATAAGATAAACGGAAGCGGCGAAGAAAAAGTTGTTAAGTATGTTTTTGATGTTGCATTGGCAATTGCAAACTCTGCAACTAGACCTGATTACATTTCTGTTGAGCGAAAAGATACCGGTACTATGACGGGCACAAAAGTGTATGTAGGTACAGTGCCGGATTTTGCAGGTGAAGTTGATGGTTATAAACTTGGCGGTGTTACCGATGGAAGTCCTGCTGCAAAAGCTGGATTACAAGCCGATGATATTATTATAAAGTTTGGTGATAAAAAAATTTCCAACATTTATGATTTTACTTACGCTCTTGGAGATCATGTTCCAGGTGATAAAGTTATTGCAATAGTAAATCGTGGAAAAGAAGAATTAACTATTGAAATTGAATTAGGTTCGAGATAATAATTTTTCGTAACGCAGACCGGCCTGCGGTAGGCAGGCTTAAATCTGTGTTACACTTTTAAATATGTGGATTCAAAAAGAAATAATATTAAAACCGCGCAGTAAAGGATTTTATCTTATAACAGATGAAATTTTATCGAACATACCTGAAATTAAAAACATCAGAATCGGGATAATTCATATCTTGCTCAAACACACTTCAGCATCTTTAACATTCAATGAAAATGCCGACCTTGATGTAAGAAGTGACATGAATACTTTTTTTGCTAGACTTGTTCCTGAAAACTTAAATTACTTTGAGCACACTTCCGAAGGTGCTGATGATATGCCTGCACATATAAAAACATCATTACTTGGTAACTCACTAACAATTCCAATCACTAATGGAAAATTAAATCTTGGAATCTGGCAGGGAATTTATTTGTGCGAACATAGAAATTATGGTGGTGCCAGAAAACTAATTATAACAATAAATGGAACTGAATAATTAAATATTTTATTTGTCAATTTTTGTGACTTACTATTTTAGTGGCAATGATCAATCTTCAACTATCTGATTTGCCTATAAGAAAAAACCAATTGAAATATAATTGTAAAAGCTCTAGTAGAAAAATCTTATTCCGGCTCTCGTAATAAACCCGCTCATATTATAAGAACGCCCCAAAACGCCATTGGGATAATAAAACTCGTTGTCATCATAAGTCCAGCTTGGATGAGAATCGTGATACGTAATCTCTCCAACAGTAAAATCGTTTTTATTAATATCAATGAACAATAAATTAGTCTGTGTATCTTAAAAGAAACATAACTCTGTAGATAAAAATGGATAATAACATTAACTGATATGTTTGATAAAATTTTATGTATGACTAAATTAAAATTAAGATTTATTGATTGAATTAAATTTCCAAAACACAAATTCAGAGAAAGGTCTATAATGACTAGAGTTTTATTTGTTTGCATGGGTAACATTTGCCGCTCCCCCGCTGCCGAAGGAATATTTAAAAAGTTTGTTGCAGTTGAAAAATTAGGAAATAAAATATTCACTGACTCTGCAGGCACAATAGGATATCATGCAGATGAACTTCCTGATGAACGAATGAGAAGGCACGGAAAAACTCGCGGATATACTTTTGATAGCCGTGCAAGACAATTTAATCCTAAAAAAGATTTTGATAAGTTTGATTATATAATAACGATGGATAATGAAAACTATGCAGATATTACTGCTCTGGATAATAAGCAAATGTATAAAGATAAGATTATCAAAATGGCAGATTTTATTCCTGATAAAAAAATAAAAGAGGTTCCCGATCCATATTACAGCGGTTCTGAAGGATTTGAGTATGTTCTT
>JBDTRQ010000217.1:0-3123 GCA_039931535.1 Ignavibacteriota bacterium | reverse complement strand
TGAAAGTTGCAGATCTTTACTTGACTACTTAATTAAAAAAAATCATGTTATTTTTAATTGTGTCTTTAGTTAACATCCAAAACTTTCTTTGAAGATATAATTTATGAATAAATTAAATATTTTTATTTTATTAATAGCAGTCCTGATCTCCACTTTAGTACATTCACAAAGTACATACAATAAAGTTGGCGGTGTTGGATTTAGAATTGATGATAGCCAATACTATCCTCAAGATAACCTTATGCGACTAGATAGTTTATTTAACCAAAAAGGATTAAAATTTACATATGCAGTAAATTTTGGAATTTATATTAGCCAAGCACTTCTTGAATATTTAAATATAATGCAAATAGATGGGGACCAGATTGCAGATCATTCTCCAGATCATCAAACACGTTTTTTTGATGTACCACTTTCTGATATTCCATTTTATCAAGGAAGAAGCGGTGTAGATCATATCGTTACGGTATATAATGGCAATTGGGCTGTGCAAGATTCTGTAGCAAGGATATGTTTAAAATTCGACCATGTTAGGACTGATTATCAACCCGATAAGGAGGGGTTAATATACATTAATGGGAATACAGTGACTAGTATAACCCCAAATGAGTTCACTCTTATAGACTCATTGTCAAGTAATTTAGATCGTTATAGTATGAACGCTATTTATATTCCATCTCTAAATAAACTCTTTAAATTTGATAGAAATAATGTAACGAGTAATACAATCACTAATCTAAAAAGTTTTTGGGATGAAGATATTAATCTTACATTAGATAGCGTACAGTTTCACAAAATGTGGCTATATGATGTATTCTATACTACAGACGCACTTAGATTAATGGCAGAACGAACCCAGCGAATGTGTGATCAACATGGAATTACAAGACCAACAGCCTGGATACAACCGGGTGGTTACTTTCCACAATTCTATAGAGCAGATATTAAAGAAGCTTTAGAGCCAATGGGATATTTTACTGCAGGTGTTTTTGCTAATCCAGCTCCACCCTATTATAATTCGTATGATCCAAATGATGATAAAAGGTATGGTATAAACTGGGAAGATTTTAATGAAGAAGATCAGACGTTGGCTCAATCTAAAAAACTAATTGCTGATCGTTTTGCAAAACATTATGTCTCCATAGGTCATTCTCATCTATTAGGTACAAGTACTAACTTTTATGTTGAATTTCCAGAATATTTATTAAGAACTGCTAGTATCTTGGATTGGTGTAATACAAAAGGCATTCCTATAAAAACTTATACAGAATGGGCAGAATTATTATATAGAACTCCTCAAAATCCATATGTAAATGTTATGCCTAAATTAGAAAATGACCTTGACGAAGACGGGAAACCAGATGGATTTACAATTTTTAGTGGCTCATTTTTAGATAAAAATGATGGCCCAAACACGGAATTCCCGTATAGTGTTTCAAGAAACAATGAGGGCAATTTTTGTCAGGTCGCTGAATTAGGAGGGATTGAAAAAGGGGAGAACTATTTTGGGATTTGGATTAAAGGATTTCAAGATAATCTTACAGGCATTAAAATTAAATTAAATTACGAAGGAGGAAGTACTTCGGAATCTTGGTATTTTATTTATACAAATAACACTGAGTGGCAAAAATATGATTTAACTCAAGCATATAATCAGAATCATTCTCCGTTAATTATTCCCGAAAATGTGAACACGATAGATGTAACCATAAGAGAGGTTGGAATTTCAGGTGTGTCTAAAGTTGCTGGATTCGAGATGAAGAAAAAGTCAAGCAATAATATTTTCCCACCCTGGCTTCAAAAATCTAGTTTTAGTAATAATTCTGTTCAATTAATTTGGGTAGATAATTCGGATAATGAAACAGAATTTCGTGTTAAAAGAAAATTTGAAGGGCAAACTACTTATACTACTATAAAGAATAATTTACCTCCCAATAGTACAAATTGGATAGATAATCTTTTGGATTTACCAGATTCTTTAAGAATAATATATAATGATAGTATAACTATTTATTATCAGATTGAATCTCTTAATGTTAGTGATTCAAGTTTCAGCAATGTTGATAGTATCAGAGTTAAAACCGTAAACATCCTGCCGGTAGAATTGTCATCATTCAATGCAAAGTTTAATATTAAACAGATTGATTTGGATTGGGAAACAGCAACCGAAGTTAATAATTATGGTTTTGAAGTCGAGAGAAAAACGGAAACAGACTGGAAAAAAATTGGGTTTGTTCAGGGCAATGGGAATAGTAATTCGCCCAAAAAATATTCTTTTATGGATAACAACTTGCTTGGCAGTAATAAATTTTATTACAGATTAAAACAAGTAGATAATGACGGACAATTCAGCTATTCAAATACAATCGAAGTTTCTTTACCTCCTGTTGCCTATGAACTTGAACAAAATTATCCTAATCCTTTTAATCCTATCACTAAGATTAGATATCAATTACCTGAAAAAAGCAGAGTGTTTATTAAAATATTCAATTCTCTTGGCGCGGAAGTTAAAATATTATTGGATGAAATTAAAGAACCTGGAAATTATGAAGTTGATTTTGACGGAACTAATTTGTCAAGCGGGGTGTATTTTTATAGAATGCAATCAGAAAATTTTATTTCAACAAAGAAAATGATAATACTGAAATAGAACTACTAAACATTTTAAAGTTACTAATCAGACAGATCCTTAAAATGGTTATTTTTGATTCATTTCTTTTATAACTTTTGTCTTTAAGGAAACATCTATTACCATCCTCTTGAAAGATAATTATTCAGTGAATTTCATATACGATTCATTATCTTTCCATTCAAGTTATTGCTTTTCATTATTATTTTTATTTTAAGAGTAAATTGATATTGTAATAACCTACTTCAAACCATAAATCTTATAATAAGAGGTTTTTCATCAATCTATTAATGACAAATATTTATGACTCAAATCCTTCATTTATCCTATGATCTGAGAAATAGGAAGAATCAACAAGTTACCCCAGCAGTAAAAAAACTGATCAATTTAACTGTTGATGAATTTAATCCTTTTGTGATAGACCTAGTACGAGTGCCAAAATTATCAGAAGAATTAATTGAGATTAAAAATCATAGATACATAAAACTTAATGT